>JBJTIV010000216.1:0-4409 GCA_046095145.1 Planctomycetaceae bacterium | reverse complement strand
CCGGGTTGCCCACGGTGGTGCGAGTGGTGCCGCGGGCCGGCGTCACCGACCCGCCCGCCGAAAGCGCACGGGAGGCCTGCGGGCTCGTCGGCACGCGGCCCGCCGCGGTGCGGAGCGTGCGGACCTACTGGCTCCCGCCGCTCGCGGAGGCGGACGCGCGGAGGCTGGCCTGGAACCTGCTCGCCAGCGAGGCGATCCACGACGTGGTGGTGGGGCCGCTCGCACTGACCACGCTCGCCGGCGGCCGCACGTGGGACTTCCATCGCGAGGTGGTCGATCTCGACCGCCTCGATGACGCCGGGCTCGAGCGGCTCTCGCGCGACCGCTGCCTGGCGCTGTCGGTGCCGGAGTTGCGCGCCATCCGCGACCACTTCCGCGGCCTCGGCCGGCCGCCCGCCGAGATCGAGCTCGAGACCATCGCGCAGACCTGGAGCGAGCACTGCTGCCACAAGACGCTCACCAGCGCCGTCGACCACGTGGGCCCCGACGGACCGGCCAGCTACGCCAACCTTCTCAAGGAGACGGTGTTCGCGGCCACGCAGCGGATCCGCGCGGCGCTCGGGCCGGCCGACTGGTGCGTGAGCGTGTTTCGCGACAACTCGGGCGTGGTGCGGTTCGACGGCGACCACGACGTGTGCGTGAAGGTGGAGACGCACAACCATCCTTCGGCGCTCGAGCCCTACGGCGGCGCGGCCACCGGCCTGGGCGGCGTGATCCGCGACGTGCTGGGCACGGGGCTCGGGGCGAAGCCGATCGCCAGCCTCGACGTGTTCTGCGTGGCCCCGCCCGACACGCCGCGGGCCGCCCTGCCGCCGGGCGTGATCCACCCGCGGCGACTGCTCGCCGGCGTGGTGGCGGGCGTGCGCGACTACGGCAACCGCATGGGCATCCCCACGATCGCCGGCGCCGTGGCCTTCGATCCCGGCTACCTGGCCAACCCGCTCGTGTTCTGCGGCACGGTCGGCCTGATGCCCCGGGCGACCGCCGAGGCGGCCGTGGAACCGGGCGACCTGGTCGTGGTGGCCGGCGGCCGCACCGGCCGCGACGGCATCCACGGGGCCACCTTCTCGAGCATCGAGCTCTCGAGCGCGAGCGAGTCGCAGTCCGGCGGCGCCGTGCAGATCGGCCATGCGATCCACGAGAAGACGCTCGCCGACTTCGTGCTCGAGGCCGCGCGACGGCGGCTGTTCCACGCGATCACCGACTGCGGTGCCGGCGGCCTCTCTAGCGCCGTGGGGGAGATGGGAGCCACGCTCGGCGCGACGGACGATCTCGAACGCGTGCCGCTGAAGTACGAGGGGCTCTCGGCGACGGAGGTGTGGATTTCGGAGGCCCAGGAGCGGATGGTGCTCGCCGTGGCGCCGGCCGACTGGGAGGCGATGGTCGAGGTCGCCGCCGCCGAGGGGGTGGAGATCACGGCCATCGGCACGTTCACGGGCTCCGGCCGGATCGAACTGCGGTGGCACGGTCAGGTCGCGGGAGACCTCGACTGCCACTTCCTCCACGAGGGCCGGCCGCGGCAGCGGCTCTCGTCGAGCCACGTGCGGCGCCCGGAGTCGGCGGCACGGTGGGCGGCCGACGGGACCACCGTCGGCGCGGCGCTCGAGCGGGTGCTCGCGCTGGCCGACGTGGCCAGCAAGGCCTGGATCATCCGGCAGTACGACCACGAGGTGCAGGGCACGAGCGTGGTCAAGCCGCTGCTCGGCCCGGGCGCGGGGCCGGCCGACGGCACGGTCGTGCGCGGCGTGCTCGGCAGGCCGCGCGGGATCGTGCTCGGCGTGGGGCTGCGGCACCGCCTCGGCGACCTCGACCCCTACCAGATGGCCGCCGGCGCGATCGTCGAGGCGGTGGCCAACGTGGTCGCGGCCGGCGCCGACCCCGCCAGGATCGCGCTGCTCGACAACTTCTGCTGGGGCGACGTGCGCCGTCCCGAGTCGCTGGGCACGCTCGTCGAGGCCTGCCGCGCCTGCCACGACGTGGCCGTGGCGCTCGCGGCGCCCTTCGTCAGCGGCAAGGACAGCCTCAACACCGTGTTCGCCTGGCGGGACGCCGACGGCACGTCCCGCGAGATCTCGATCCCGCCCACGCTCCTGGCGACGGCGCTCGGCCAGGTGGCCGACGTGCGCCGCGTGATGACTCCCGATCTCAAGGCCGCGGGGCAGCGCCTCGCGGTCGTGGGCGGCTCGCGGGCCGACTCGGCCGGCAGCCAGGCCGAGTCGGCCGGGCTCGTCCGCGGCGGCGCGGTACCGCGGGTCGACACGGCCGCCTTCCGCGCGGCCTGCGCCGCCGTCGCGGCGGCGAACGCGGCGGGGCTCGTGCGGTCGTGCCACGACGTCTCCGACGGCGGCATCGCCGTCGCCGTCGCGGAGATGGCGATCGCGGGCGGGCTCGGTGCCACGCTCGATCTCGGCGCCGTGCCGTTCGCGGGGAACGCGGTCCCGGCCGCACAGGATCTGGCCGTCGCCTTCGCCGAGACGCCCGGCCGCTTCGTCTGCGCGGTCGCGCCGGACGACGCCGGCGCCTTCGCGGCCCTGCTGGCGGACCTGCCCTGGGCCTGGATCGGCGAGGCGGTGGCGGAGCCCGTGGTCGAGATCACGGGCCGCGGCGGCACGACCGAACGCGTGGCCCTCGAGCGGCTCGCCGCCGCCTGGCACACCCCGGCCGGAGGCGACGGCTGACATGCTCGCGCCCCGCGCCCTCGTGCTCCGCGCCCCGGGCACCAACTGCGACCACGAGACCGCGCACGCCTTCGAGCGGGCCGGCGGCATCGCGCGGCGCGTGCACGTGCGGGCGCTGGCCGAGAACCCGGCCCTGGCCGCCGACTGCCAGATCCTCTGCATCCCCGGCGGCTTCTCCTACGGTGACGACATCGCCAGCGGCCGGATCTTCGCGCTGGAACTCAAGACGCGGCTGGCCGACGTGCTGGCCGGCTTTCGCGACCGGGGCGGCCTGGTGCTCGGCATCTGCAACGGCTTCCAGGTGCTCGTGCAGGCGGGCCTGCTGCTGGCCGACCCCGCGACCGCCGAGCCGCTCGTCTCCCTCGCGCCCAACACGTCGGGCCGGTTCGTGGCCCGGTGGGTGAGCCTCGAGGCCGAGCCCGAGCGGTGCGTGTTTCTCACGGGGCTGCGGCAGTTCGATCTGCCGGTGGCGCACGGCGAGGGCCGGTTCGTCGCGCGGTCCGCGGCCGACTTCGCCGCGCTCGACGCCGCGGGCCACCTCGTGCTCCGCTACGCGGCCGACGCGGCGGGCCGGCCGACCAATCCCAACGGCGCGGCGGGCGACGTGGCCGGCGCCTGCGATGCGACCGGCCGCGTGTTCGGCCTCATGCCCCACCCGGAGCGGTTCATCGAGGCCACGCAGCATCCGTCGTGGTCGGGCCGCCTCGACCCCGACGCGGCCGGCGCCGGCCTCGTGCTGTTCGTCAACGCCGTCCGCGCGGTGAGTTGACGGCGGGGGTCTGGGCAGGGTGCGGCGGCTGGCCGACCGGCGTTGACGCGGCGGGGCGCGGGGCGTACCTCTCCCGTCGATGAACCCTCGCGCCGCGGCGCTCGCCGCGATCCTGGCCACGATCTGCGGGCTCGCCGCCGGTTGCCGCGCGGTGACCGCCACGGCCCTGCTCGCGGGCGACGAGCCGGTGGCAGCCGATGCCGACACAGGCCGGCGGGCCTCGCTCGTGCCGCGCACGCTGCCGGTCGAGGTGCACTTCGTGCGACACGATCCGCGCGACCCCGCGTTCGGTGCCGACCTTTGGAACCACGTCGACGAGCAGGCCCTCGCCGCCGACCTGCGCCGCCGGCTCGCGGCCAACGGCCTCCGCGCGGGAGTGATCACCGGAAGCCTGCCCGCCGGCGTGGCCGACCGGCTCGCGCCGAACACCGCGGTCGATCCGGCAACGCCGGACGAGGCCGGGCTGCGGCGGCTGCTGCGGCTGCTGCCCGGCAAGCGGGCGGAAGTCGTCACCGCGACGGGACTGCAGGAACTCGCACTGCTCGAACACGGCGCCGAGGGGGTCACGGGGGCGACCTACCGCGACGTGACCTCCCAGTTCGCCCTGCATGCCTGGCCCGACGCCGACGGCCGCATCCGCATCAAGGTCGTGCCCGAACTGAAGCACGGCCCCGTGCGCCGGTCGTGGGTCGGCGAGGAGGGGATGTTTCGGCTCGAGACCGGCCAGGCCCGCCGCGCGTTCGACGACCTCTCCATCGCCACCCCGCTTCCAGCGGGCGCCACGCTCTTGGTGGGCGTGACCGACGAGGAGGGCGCGGCCGTCGGCGACGCCCTGCTGCGCGAGCGGTCCGCCGCAGGCGGCGTGCGGCTGCTCGTCACCCGGCCGCCGGCCGTCGCTCCGACCGGATCGGTCGCCACGGCGGGCGGGACGGGGGGCTGGGCCGACGCTGCCGCCGTGAGAC
>JBJTIV010000215.1:0-5921 GCA_046095145.1 Planctomycetaceae bacterium | reverse complement strand
TAGCCGACCGGTCCACCTCTGAAAAACGGCATGGAGCCACTGGTGTTGACGCCGCCGTTTCCGCGACTGGTCGCGAGCTCGCTGGCGGCCTGCGGATCGGCGAGGCTGGCCAGTTGCTGGGCCAGCACGGTCTGGCCGATGCGCTGCTGCGTGGCCGCATCCTGGGCCACTTGGGCGTCGAGCAGGGGCTCCTCGCGGCGGCCGGCGCCGAGATTGACGACGATCAGCGATTCGTCCGCTCCAAGCCGGATCTGCTGCGTCTGCCGCTGCTCCTGCTCGGATCCCCGCTGGATGATCGTCTCGGCGGTGATGGTCTGCGAGTCGACGGTGCCGCAGGTCCGGCGCACGAGGGCTCGATACGATCCCGGGAAGGCCTTCGCCACCACGTACCGCTCGCGATGCGTGTCACCGCCTGTGGACTCTGCGTCGCCCAGGATGATGCCGCCGGACGACGACCGCGGCGACGCCGGGGAACAGACCGTGCCCGTGGGCTCCTCGACGTACAGATCGAGGTCCGCATCGCCGCTCCAGGTGATTTCGAGCACGAGATCGCGGACGAGGGCGGCGTCGACGTCGGCCTGGAAAGCCGCGGCCTCGTCGGCCTTGCCCGTCCGGCGCAGCGATTCGATCGTCGCCTGGGAGAGCCGTGTCGCGCGGGCGACGATCTCCTGCTGGCTGGCCGGCCAGTCGTGGGCGAGCACTCCCGCGCATGCCCACCGCAGTGCGGCCGTGTCGTCGGACTTCGACGCCAGCGTCATGGCCAGCGCGTAGGCCTCACGGTTCGCGGGATCGAGTCGCACGACCCGGCGGCACAGACGCAGGGCCTGTCGGTCGGAGCCGAAGCGCGCCAGGTAGTGCGCGAGCTGCAGGAGCTCGACGGGGCTCGTGGCGAAGTCGGCGCTCGAGAGGAGCGTCCGGTCGATCTCCTCGCGCGGCCGGCCGGCCGCCTCGAGCGCCAGTGCCAGCGACTCGTACATCCACGGTTCGGCCTCCCCGCAGGCTATGGCGGCGGAGAGCAGCTCGGCGGCCCGATCGAAGCGGCCCGCCTTGCCGAGGTCCGCGGCGGACACCCGCAGTTGCCCGAGCCGCGAGGCGCGGTCGCGGTCGTCGGAACTGGCCTGTGGATCCGCCTTGGTCTTGGTTCGTGAGCCGGCGGGTGTGAGATACGCCGTGAGAGCGGCCCGCAGGTCGTCGGCCTCGAGTACCTCCGGTGGCAGCCCGACGCGATTCTCGTCGGCTTTCGGGGACGACTCGGCGTCGCCAGCCGGCTCGACGACCCGGGCCAGCCGCGCCCTGGCGTCGGCCACCTGGAACTGGCCGTGGGCCACCGCCGTGTGAGCCATCCGCGGCGCAACGACCAGATCCATGGCCTGCCGCGTCAGCGACCTCGCGACAGGTCGTCCCCGGAGCCAGTCGGCGACGACCGGGCCGTGGATCCCATACAGCCCGCGCAGCCATTCGGGAGCATCGTCTGTCATCCAGCCGCGAAACACGAGCCAGCGTGGATCGTGGGCCCCGTACACCTCGCGAGCCACCCAACAGAAGCCACCCATACCGCCGCCCATGCCACCCATGCCGCCGCCCATGCCACCACCCATGCCGCCCATGCCCATGCCACCCATGCCCATGCCGCCACCCATGCCACCCATGCCCATCGCTCCGGTTTGAGCCGGAATCTGCGGGAATGGCACCACGAGGTCGGCCACCGGGTAGACCTTGATCGAGAGGTTCTCCCCCGCCTTTTCCTTGGTCGTGATGATCAAGACCTCGTCCTTGACGAGGTAGGTGAGCCCGGGCTCGCGCAACAGGAGACGCAGGGCCGATCGCAGGGACACGCCCTGCAGTTTCTGGGTGATCGTCGTCGCGTCGAGGTCGATGCCCGCGTCGGTCAGGGCCTGCATGTCGGGCACGATGGGGATGTCGAATTCGTCCTGCAGTTGACTGATCACGGCCCGCAGCGGCGTTTCCTGGAAGTCGAAGGTCTGCGCCACCTCCTTCTTCAGCGAGTCGTAGATCCGCTGTTCGGTTTTGGTCGGGTTGGACAGATCGACCGACTTGTACTTTTCCCGAAGACGGCTGATCTCCCGCCAGCGTGCGGCCGACGGGTAGATGACGGGCGGCTCGTCGGGCATAGGGATCGCCGCGACGTCGACCTGATGGAGGCAATCCATGAAGCCGCGCTCCATGTCGCGCTTGGTACGGACGTTCTCGGCGTCGTAATCGCGAATCCGTGCCTCGACGAACGCCTTCCGCGCGAGGACCCGGGCTGTCATCGGCACCGGATGGTTGGCGAACAAGTCGGGCGCCTCCTCCATCAGTTCCTCGCCGGGCAGCCGCTCCGCCTCCGTGAAGGCCGTCGTGGGCGGTTCGGTGCGGTCGATCCTGTCGTAGAAGCGTCTCGTGTTGTCGCCGAGCACGGCCGGATAGCGTTCGGCCCGGTCGTAGCCGATGCGGATTCCCTCCTCGACGAGCGCGTTGTAACGCTCGGTGAGCTGCTTGATGCGTTCCTCGCGACGATGCAACTCATCGTTGAGCCGCATCCGCTCCCGGCCGATCGCGGCCTTCCGCTCCGCCGCCAGATCGCAGCTCACTTTCTCGCGAGACCGCACGATCGACTCCCGGATGCGCATCTCGAGTTGCCGCAGGAGCCGCTCCTTGTCGGCCGCGTCGAGATCATCGGATTTGGCCACGACCACCTGCGCGTCCTTGAGCAGGTCGCGGGAGGCGTCTGGATCCGTGACGAGCAGGTCTCGCGCCTGGCGGATCCGCACGGCGGTCTCCCGCTCGAGCGCCTGGCCGCGGACGCGCCGCATGGCCTGCAGTTCGGCGAGTTCGCTCGGGTCACCGGCCGGCTCGGCGGGCGGCGGGATCTCGACGACCTCCGGGCCGACGCCGACCGTCTGCCGCAGCGATACCTCGCGCACGAGCGCCGCCTCGGGATTGTCGGGATCGCGGCGCAGCGAGGCGTCGGCGAGCCGGCGGGCGGCGTCGGTGGCGCCGGTGGCCTCTGCCTGCCTGGAGAGCACCGCCAGAACCACCGCCTCGCCGCGGATCACGTCCCGGGCCAGCTCGAGCCCCTCGCGACCGAGCAGCGGCAGGAACATTCCATCCGACGCCCGGGCGTTGCGGGCCAGTTCGGCCACGAAGGCGTTTTCCTCGCGGGGCTGCGCCGTCGGGATGTCGACCTGCGCGGAGACCGCCGCCCCGTCGGTGCCCGGCAGCGTCACGGCGAGCCGCGCCTCGGCCAACGGACCCTCGACCAGCACGACGGAGTCGCGGTCGGAGCGCAGCGGTGGGAACCTCGACGGCAGCATCCGCGGTGCCGCGCCATCGTTTGAGGAGATGATTTTTGCGTCTGTCCAGGTCACCGTCTGAACCGCCTGGCCGCCGATCAGGCCGCCGGCAGTTTTGGCGTCATCCTGCTCACCGGGCACGACCATCGCGCCGCCGGTGGTGCTGGCCAGGGCTGCCAGGCACGGCCAATTGATCTGCGGCCCCACCCCGAGGCTCGAGACCGAGATGCGTTGCGACCGCAGCCGGTCGATCACGCCGGCGAACTCCTCCGCATCCACCCCGCCCAGCGCGGGTCCGTCACCGATGTAGATGATGGCCTTCGGCCCGGCCTCGTTTCCGAACAGGGCCGCAGCGGCCTCCAGGATCGCCACCAGATCCGTGGAGCCGAGCGGGGTCTTGGCGTCGAGGGCACGGGCGGCCGTGCGGATCGCTTCCGAATCGGCAGCATGGAAGCCTTGAAGCACCGGGTTGCAGGCGACGTCGACAGTGGCCATCGTCAGGCGGTCAGTGGCCCGGGCGGACTCCAGCACACCGGCGACGGCATCGAGCGTCCGCCGGCGAAACACACCGGTCTGGCTCGCGGATGTGTCGACCAGGATGGCCACGTGGGACGGTTCGGCGACCGCGGCACCCTGCATCCGCAGACCGATCGCCGCGACGGGCATGTCGCCGGGCCCGGGCCCGCCCGGACAGGCTTCCACGAACGTCGCCACGACGGTGGGGTCCGTCGTTTGGGCGGAATCGACGGCGGAGACCGCCACCGCGCTCACGGCGATGGCGAGCCACGCCGGACGAAGGATGGACGTCATGGGGGCACTCCGGGGGCGCGGATGCGCGCTCAACTTCCACGCCCTTCCGCTTCTTGCAAGCATATTTGGCGGGGTCCGGGCCGCCAACGGCGGATTGTGCGGAAACTGGGTTGATTTCGAGCTTTCGGCAGCGTGTCCCCGCGGCGATGACGGCCTGCAAAACGGGTTGGATCGACTGACCGCACCTCGCATACTGCGACCACGGTTTCCAGTTCCCTGTCCCGCCACGTTGTCGACGGCCCTCATGGTGGATCAACGCGTTCCTGTCGTCCTCGCGTGCGCGATGGTCCTCGCGGGCATGGCTGGGGGACGTACGTCCGAGGCGACGTCCCGAGACTTTACGCCCGAGGAGAGGACCAACATCGCGGTCTACGAAGCCGTCAACCGCAGCGTCGTCAACATCAACACGAAGGCCACGGTGGCGACGGGCCTGTTCCTGCTGGAAGTGCCGTCGGAGGGGGCTGGATCCGGGATCGTGCTCGACGACGAGGGGCACGTGCTCACGAATTTCCACGTCGTCGAAGGCGCCCAGAAGATCCAGATCGTGCTCTACGACGGGTCGGCCCACGACGCCACCGTGGTGGGGACCGATCCGGCGACCGACGTGGCGGTGCTGCGCGTGGGGGCGCCGCACAACCTTCTGCATCCGGTTGGATTCGGCTCCTCCAGCGACCTCCTGGTGGGGCAGCGGGTGTTCGCCATCGGCAATCCCTTCGGCCTCGAGCGCACCCTCACCACGGGCATCATCTCGAGCCTGAATCGCTCGCTGCCGACCCGCACGGGTCGCACGATCAAGTCGATCATCCAGACGGACGCCGCCATCAATCCCGGCAACTCGGGCGGTCCGCTCGTCGACAGCGGCAGCCGCCTGATCGGGATGACCACGGCGATCGCCAGCCGCACCGGGCAGAGCGCCGGCGTGGGGTTCGCCATCCCCGTCGGCACGCTCGCCCGCATCGTTCCGCAACTGATCCGCCAGGGGCGGGTGATCCGGCCCGACGCCGGGATCACCCGGGTCTACCAGTCCGATGCGGGACTGGTGGTAGCCACGCTCGCCCCCGACGGGCCTGCGGAGCGGGCTGGCATCAGGGGATTCCGGGAGGTCCGCGAGCGGCGACGACAGGGCCCCTTTACCGTGGAGACCGTCCGCGTGGACCGGTCCGGTGCCGACCTCGTGGTGGCCGTTTCCGGCCAGCCCGTCCGCACCGCCGACGACTTTCTCTCCGCGGTGGAATCAAAAAACCCGGGCGAACGGGTGCTCATCACGGTGCAGCGGGAAGGCCACCAGCTCGACATCCCGGTGGTTCTGGCGGCCGAAAACTGAGCGCGCGAACCTTTGTGGGTCACCCGGCGTATGGTTGAAATCCGGACGGCATCGAGCCGATGACGTCAGGCCGGTCCGGCCCGGGTTTTCCAGGCCGTTGACCGTCCTCCGAGTGCTGCTACACTTGGGGGTTCGACGAGGACCGTCCGCAAGGTGGTTCGCGTCGGCTGATCCTTGAAAATTCGGCAGTTCGATCTCTTTTGGTTTCGGCCGGCACGCGATCGTGACCGGCAAGCGACCACGGGCTGTGGGCATCCGTGTCCACGGCTCCGGTCGCGAACCATGTATTCACAGACAGATCGAATCTCTTCACGGGATTCCGGAAACTCATCCGCCGGTGCCGCAAGGCTCCGGCCTGACGATCCAATCAATTGAAGGGTTTGATTCTGGCTCAGAGTGAACGTTGGCGGCGTGGATTAGGCATGCAAGTCGAGCGAGAACCGTAGCAATACGGGGACAGCGGCGAAAGGGACAGTAATGTGTAGGTACCTACC
>JBJTIV010000214.1:0-2095 GCA_046095145.1 Planctomycetaceae bacterium | reverse complement strand
AGATCTTCGACGCCGAGTTCAAGGCCGAGTTCGCGGCCCGCGGGCTCACCTACGAGCACCGGCTGATCGACGACATGGTGGCCAGCGCACTGAAGTGGGAGGGGGGCTACGTCTGGGCCTGCAAGAACTACGACGGCGACGTGGAGAGCGACATCGTGGCCCAGGGGTTCGGTTCGCTGGGCCTGATGACGAGCGTGCTGATGACGCCCGACGGCAGGACGGTGGAGGCCGAGGCGGCCCACGGCACGGTGACGCGCCACTATCGCCAGCACCAGCAGGGCAGGCCCACGAGCACCAACCCGATCGCCTCGATCTTCGCCTGGACGCGGGGCCTGGCCCACCGCGGCACGCTCGACGGCACGCCGGAGGTGAGCCGCTTCGCCGAGACGCTCGAGCGGGTGTGCATCGAGACGGTCGAGGCGGGCAGGATGACGAAGGACCTGGCGATCCTCGTCGGGCCGCACCAGACGCATCTCACGACGGAGGAGTTCCTCGCGGCGATCGACGACTCGTTGAGCCGCGCGATCGCGTGCTGATCACGTTTCCGACACGGAGCACGACCCCATGACTGCCGATCCCGCCCCGCGTCGGGGCATCGTCCTCGCCGGTGGCTCGGGCACCCGGCTGCATCCGGCCACGCTCGCGGTGTCGAAGCAACTGCTGCCGGTCTACGACAAGCCGATGATCTACTACCCGCTCGCCGTGCTCATGCTGGCGGGCGTGCGGGAGATCCTCGTGATCTCGACGCCCCAGGACACGCCCCGCTTCGGCGGCCTGCTCGGCGACGGGAGCCAGTGGGGCATGAGCCTGTCCTACGCGGTGCAGCCGCGGCCCGAGGGGCTCGCCCAGGCATTCCTCATCGGCGCGGAGTTCGTGGCGGGGCGGCCCTCGGTGCTCGTGCTCGGCGACAACATCTTCTACGGCCACGGGCTCGTGGCCCGGCTCGCGGCGGCCCAGGCGCGGACCCGCGGGGCGAGCGTGTTCGCGTATCCGGTGGCCGACCCGCAGCGCTACGGCGTGGTCGAGTTCGACGGGCAGGGACGGGCCGTGAGCATCGAGGAGAAGCCGCGCCAGCCGAAGAGCCGCTACGCGGTGACCGGCCTCTATTTTTACGACGAGCAGGTGGTGGATGTGGCCCGGGCCGTGAGGCCGTCCCACCGCGGCGAGCTCGAGATCACCGACGTCAACCGCGCATACCTCGACAGGGGCGAGCTCCACGTGGAGATGCTCGGCCGCGGCGACGCCTGGCTCGACACGGGCACGCACGACAGCCTCGTCGATGCCACGCAGTACATCCAGGCGATCGAGAAGCGGCAGGGCCTCAAGATCTGCTGTCCCGAGGAGATCGCCTGGCGCAACGGCTGGATCGACGACGCCCGGCTCGCCGCCCTCGCCGAACCCTTCCGCAAGAGCGGCTACGGCGAGTACCTGCTGGGCATCCTCCGCGAAGGCGTGGTTTCGTGAACGTGACCCGCACCGACATCGACGGCGTGCTGATCCTGACCCCCCGGGTGTTCGGGGACGCCCGCGGTTTCTTCTTCGAGAGCTGGAACCGGCGGGCCTTCGAGGCGGCCGTGGGCGGTCCGGTCGAGTTCGTGCAGGACAACCACAGCAGGAGCACGAGGGGCGTGCTCCGCGGACTGCACTACCAGGTGGTGCGGCCGCAGGGCAAGCTCGTGAGGGTCGTGGTCGGCGCCGTGTTCGACGTGGCCGTCGACATCCGGCCCGGTTCGCCCACCTTCGGCCGCTGGGTGGGCGCGGAACTCTCCGCCGAGAACACGCGGCAGCTCTGGATCCCGCCCGGCCTGGCCCACGGCTTCGTGGTGCGCAGCGAGTCGGCGGAGGTGCTCTACAAGACGACCGACTACTGGTGCGCCGAGCACGAGCGCTGCATCCGCTGGGACGATCCCGCGCTGGCCATCGACTGGGGGATCGACGGGCCGCCCGTGGTGTCGGAGAAGGACGCCCGCGGCGGCGGCTTTCCGCCCCCGGCGGAGCCGCCCGGGGCGTGACCGCGCCACCGGGCGTGTCATACGGCTCCCACTTGATCCTCGCGCGCCCGGGCCCGGTGTGCCGCTGATCCCGCGTTGCTGGC
>JBJTIV010000213.1:0-3093 GCA_046095145.1 Planctomycetaceae bacterium | reverse complement strand
CCGGCGGCTCGGCAGCTGGTGCCGGCGCCGCCTTCGCGCCGCGGGCCCGGGCGAGGATCTCCGCGGTGGTGGGCTTCGGGGCGGGAGCGGCCGCCGCCGGCGCGAAGAAGCCCTCCACCGCCGACATCCTTGCCGCCGCGCGAGGCAAGGCCGGCGCGGCGGCCGCTCCCGCCGCGAAGCCCTCCACCGCGGAGATCCTCGCCCGGGCCCGCGGCGCGAAGGCGGCGCCGGCACCAGCTGCCGAGCCGCCGGTCGAGTCGCCTGCCGAGCCGGAGGCTGTGGCCGAGCACCCCGTGGCCGCGCCGGCCGCGAAGCCCGCCGCGAAACCGCCGGCCGGCAACCTGCCCACGACCACCGCCGAGAAGATCGCCTGGTGCCGCGAGCATGACGCCAAGGGCTGATGGCCGCGGCAGGATCGGTCGATCTGGGCTGGGGCCGTCGAGACCGTTCATGGAGGAACGTCGCATGCACATCCTGCTTCGCCCCGTCGCCATCCTCGTCTGCGCCGCGGCCCTCGCCGGGTGCCGTCCCCTGTCGAGCCATCCATTGGCCGTCGAGGCGAGCGCGGAGCTCGGCCGCAACCCGCGGGTCGCGGAGGTCCTCGGCCAGCCGGTGGCGCGCGACTCCCGGGTGCGGGGCACGGCCAACGAGACCGACGGTATCGCGGCGCTGACCTTCGCGGTGAAGGGGCCGAAGGGCAAGGGCGTGGTGGCCGTCGAGGGCAAGAAGACGCGGGGCATCTGGGGGATCACGCTCCTCGAGCTCCAGCCCGCCGGCGGCGCCGCCCCGCTGGCCCTCACGGCCGACATCGTGACCGACACGCCCAAGTTCGATCCCACGGCCGCGCCCGCCACGCCCTCGGCGCCCGCCGCCCCGCCCGGCGACGTCGAGATCGCGCTGCCGCCGGTCCCGGGACAGTAGCCGCCGGGGGCGCCCGCGCCGCCTACCGCAGTTCCCGCAGGCGGGCAAGGTCCTTTTCCCGGCCCACGACCAGGAGCACCTGGTCGTCCAGGAGCTTCGTCTTGCCGTCGGGGAACATGTCGAACTTCCCCTTCATCACGTCCTTGAGTCCCATCACGTTGACGCCGAAGCGGTTCCGCAGGTCGGCCGCGGCCAGCGTGATCCCGGCGAGCGACTCCGGCATCGCGACCTCCGCCACGCTGTATTCCGGGTCGATCGGCAGGTAGTCGAGCACGTTGGGCCAGGTCATCCGATCGGCGAGCTCCCGGGCCACCTCCTCCTCCGGGAAGACCACGCGGTCGACGCCGAGGTGCTCGAGGATCTTGCCGTGCTCCTTCGTCACGCCCTTCACGATCACATTGCGGGCGCCGAGCTCCTTGACGTGGAGCGTCGCCAGCAGCGACTGCGAGATGTTCTCGCCGAGCGAGATGAAGACCGCCGTGGCGTCGCGGATCGGCAGGTTCTCGAGCAGCTCGCGGTCGGTGCAGTCGCCGATCACGGCCTCGTGGATCTCGTTCTTGACCGCGTCGAGCCGCTCGCGTCGGCCGTCCACGCCGGTCACGCGGCAGCCGTTGGCCGCGAGCTTCCGCGACAGGGCCGTGCCGAACGAGCCCATGCCGAGCATGATGAAGTTCCTGCCTGTGGGGGGCATCGCGTCAGCCGACGAGCGGCTCCTCCTCGGGGTATGCGGGCTGCCAGGACTGTCGGGGCCGCGACAGGGCGACGGCCGCCGTGATCGGCCCGAGCCGGCCCGCGACCATGAGCGCCACGAGCACGAGCTTGCCGGGATCGGAGAGCGCAGGCGTGATGCCGGTCGAGAGCCCCACCGTGCCCAGGGCGGAGATGCACTCGAACAGGGCCTCGAGGAACCACCGCGGCCGCGAGGCCAGCTCGTTGGGGGTCTCGACGACCAGCAGCGTCACCAGCGCCACGATCGCCACCGCCACGAACACCAGCGCCGTGGCGGTGGCCCTGGAGATCGCCGACTCGGGGATGGTCCGCTTGAAGAAGTTCACGTGCTTGCAGCCGCGGAAGTTCGCCCAGGCGCTCGCCACGAGCGTCATCGCCGTGCTCACCTTGAATCCGCCGGCGGTCGAGCAGGGGCCGGCGCCGATCGCCATGAGGATGATCGCCAGGAACAAGGTGGCGCTCGACAGTGCCGCGTAGTCGACCGTGTTGAAGCCCGCGGTCCGGCACGTCGTCGAGTGGAAGAAGCCCATCAAGAGCTTGGTGGCCAGCGGCTCGCCGGCGATCGCCTCCTCCCACTCCAGCGCCCAGAACGAGAGGGCGCCGGCGGCCAGCAGCACGGCGGTGCCGATGAGCATCATCTTCGACTGCGTGTGGAGCCGATCCCAGAGAGGCTCGCGCCGCCAGAGCCGCGTGCAGACGTCGAAGATCACGGGGAATCCCAGGCCGCCCACGATGATCAGGCCGCAGATCACGAGATTCACCGGCACACTGCCGCGGTCCGGCACGAGATTCTGGTCGTGGAGCGCGAAGCCGGCGTTGCAGAAGGCCGACACGGCGTGAAACAGCGCCGTCCAGGCCACGTCGCGCGGCGCCGCCGTGCCCCACGCCGTCCAGCACAGCCCCGCGAAGCCGACCGCCTCGCAGAGGATCACGGTGCCAAGCAGCGCCCAGGCGACCCAGCGCAGGTCCCGGCCCGACTTGATGCCCAGGGTGTCGGCGACCACGGCCCGCTGCCGGAGCGTGGCCTGGCCGCCGATCTGGAACGACACCAGGGTCGTGATCGTCATGATCCCCAGCCCACCCAGCTGGATCAGGAACAGGATGATCCCCTGGCCGAAGGCGGAGAAATCGTGGGCGGTGGAGCGGACCGTGAGGCCGGTGACGCAGCAGGCGCTCGTCGCCGTGAACACGCCGTCCACGAGCGACACGGCCGGCCGGCCGGGCTGCCGGGCGGCCGGCAGCGTAAGGGCGAAGCCCCCGAGCAGGATGGCCAGCGCGTAGGCCGCGAACGACACCCGGGCCGGGTACCGGACGAGCGAGCCTGTGAACTGGGGCATCGACTGCGGCGCCGGCGGGTGTGTGCCCGCCGCCGACCACGACCTGCCCGTGGGGAGGCGGGCTCCAGCCACACCGAAACCCCGGGGCATCCTTCCATGGTAATTG
>JBJTIV010000212.1:0-16653 GCA_046095145.1 Planctomycetaceae bacterium | reverse complement strand
CGGCGTGCTCGTGAGCAGGATCTCGTCGGCGGCCGCGAGATCGGCCGCGGTGAGCGACCGCTCGTGACATGCGATGCCGAGGCCCGCGGCGAGCCGGCGGGCGTGGCCCAGGCTCACGCCGGCCAGCGCGTCGGCCGGCGGCGGCGACGTGATCGTGCCCCGCGAGACGACCGCCACGTTGGCCGTCGAGGTCTCGCTGATCCTGCCGTCGGCGTGCGCGAGCACCGCGCGGGCCCCGGGTTCCGCCGCCTGCGCCTCGCGGTCGGCGAGGAAGTAGTGGAGCCGGCTGCGGACCTTCGCCCGCAGCGGCCAGCAGTCCTCCGGCACCTGCCGCACGGACACGCTCCGCAGCGCGACTCCCGTGTCGTAGGCCGAGGCCCACGAGCGGAAGGCCAGCGGAAACGAGTGCACGACCGCCCGCGGCGTGCCGGCGCGGCCCCCGTGCTGTGCCGGGAGGTCGCCCGGGGTGACGAACATCACGACGCCGAGGTCGGGCGGCAGGGCCGCGTCGGGGCGGCCGGCGGCGAGCAGGGCGTGGTTGTGGGCGGCGACGTCGGCCGCCGCCGCGCCGAGCGCCTCGAGCGAGGCGCCGGGTTCGATGCCCACGATCCGCAGCGACTCCGCCAGGCGTCGCAGGTGCTCCGTCGGCAGGAAGATCCTGCCCCGGAACGTGCGGAACTGCTCGGTGACCGTGGCGCCGAGCACGAAGCCGGCGTCACCGACGGGCAGGGCCACGTCGGCGGCCGGCACGAACCGGCCATCCACCCATGCCGTGTCGCCGAGTCCACGATGCGCCATCGAAACAGTGGAGGATAGGGGATTCGAACCCCTGACCTTCTGGCTGCCAGCCAGACGCTCTCCCAATTGAGCTAATCCCCCGTGGTGTGGCGGGCGGGGCCACCGATGCATCGCGGGATCGACGACCTTCGAACGTATCGGCCGCGGGGGTGAATGTCAACGAGATCGACCCGTCGGGGGCGGGTGCCGACTCGTCACGTGGGCGGCGGCGGCGAGTGGACGTGGAGCGCCGACGGATCCTCGGGAAGCACCCGGTTCGGGCGGCGAGCCGCTGCGGATGTAGAGTGCGTCGCCGGCCCGAGCCGGCGTCGAGTGGCTCCGGAGCACGTCGGGCCTCATGCACCCGATCGCGATCTCGCGCTGGCTGTCACGGGAGGTCGAGCGCCTGCGGTTCGGCCGCCCGACCGCGTGCGTCTACAACCCGCTCGTCTATGCCCGCCGGCCACACGAGGCGTACCTCGATCGATACGCGGTCCCCGGCATCGACGCGCTCCTCGTGGGGATGAATCCGGGGCCGTGGGGCATGGCCCAGACAGGCGTGCCGTTCGGGGAAGTCGGCCTCGTGCGCGACTTCCTGGGAATCGACGAGCGGGTCGATCGGCCACTCGTCGAGCATCCTCGAAGGCCGATCGAGGGCTTCGGCTGCACGCGGAGCGAAGTGAGCGGCCGCCGGTTCTGGGGCTGGGCGCGGGACCGGTATCGAACGCCGCGGCGGTTCAGCCGGGCGATGTTCGTCACGAACTACTGCCCGCTCGTGTTCATGGAGCGGTCGGGCCGCAACCGCACCCCGGACAAACTCCCGGCCCGCGAGCGCGAGCCGCTGTTCGCGGCCTGTGACGAGGCGCTGCGCCGGCTCGTGGCCTGGTGCGGACCGCGGATCGTGATCGGGGTCGGGGCATTCGCCGCGGGCCGGGCCCGCGAGGCGCTCGGCGCCGCGGGGCCGCCGGTCGGCACGATCCTCCATCCCAGTCCGGCGAGCCCCGCGGCCAACCGCGGCTGGGCGGCCCAGGCGGAGCGGCAGTTGCGCGGCCTGGGCGTCCGCGTGCCGGCGGCCGGCCGGGCGGCCGGTTCCCGCCGCCGCTGACTTCGGCCACAATCCCGGGGGATCGCCCCTCCGACCTCGTGCAGGATCCGCCATGGCCCAGCTCTACTTCTATTACTCGGCGATGAATGCCGGCAAGAGCACGACGCTCCTGCAGTCCGCCCACAACTACGAGGAGCGGGGGATGCAGGCGCTCCTCTACACGCCGGCGATCGACCACCGCGCCGGCAGCCCCCGGATCCACTCCCGCATCGGCATCTCGGCCGATGCGATCGCCTTCGGCGCCGACTACGACTTCTTCGCCGCCATCCGCGAGCAGCACGCGGCGAGCCCGGTGCACTGCGTGCTCATTGACGAGGCGCAGTTCCTGTCGCCGCGGCAGGTGCTGCAGCTCACGATGGTCTGCGACCGGCTGTCGATCCCCGTGCTGTGCTACGGGATCCGGACCGACTTCCGGGGCGAGCCCTTCGAGGGGAGCAAGTACCTGCTCGCCTGGGCCGACAACCTGGTCGAGATCAAGACGATCTGCCGCAGCGGCAAGAAGGCGACGATGAACGCGCGGCTCGACGAGCACGGCAATCGCGTCACCGAGGGGGCCCAGATCGACATCGGCCACCACTACGAGGCGATGAGCCGCAAGGAGTTTCGCCTCGACAAGGTGTCGCCGGTGGGCAGTCCGGAAGCCTGCCCCGCCGGGAATTCGTGACGCCGGCCGCGGTCAGGCCATGATCCCGGCCACCACCTTGCCGGCCACGCCGGTGAGCCGCACGTCGAGGCCCTGGAACTTCGTCGTCAGCCGCTCGTGGTCGATCCCCATGAGCGCCAGCAGCGTGGCGTGGAGGTCGTGGACGTCGACGGCGTTCTCGACCGCCCGGTAGCCGAGTTCGTCGGTCGCACCCCAGGTGGTGCCGGGTTTGATGCCACCGCCCGCGAGGAACACGCTGAACGACAGGATGTGGTGGTCGCGGCCGGTGCCCTGGCCCATCGGCGTGCGGCCGAATTCGCCCCCCCAGAGCACGAGTGTGTCGTCGAGCAGTCCGCGCCGGGCGAGATCCTCGAGGAGCGCGGCCGTGGGCCTGTCCACGGCCGCGGCCCCCGCCTTCATGCCCGGCACGATGTCGAGATGGTGGTCCCAGGCCCGGTGGTAGAGCTGGATCATGCGCACGCCCCGCTCGGCGAGCCGCCGGGCGAGCAGGCAGTTCGAGGCGAAGGACCCGTCGCCCGGCTCCTTCACGCCGTAGAGGTCGAGCGTCTCCTGCGTCTCGTCGCCGAAGTCCGTGAGCTCGGGCACGCTCGCCTGCATGCGGAAGGCCAACTCGTACTGGGCGATCCGCGTGGCGATCTCGGGGTCGTTCCGCTCCTCGGCGAGCAGCCCGTTGAGCCGCGCCACCTCCTCGACGACCTGCCGCTGCGTGCTCTGACACACGCCCGGCGGGCTGCCGATGTAATGGACGGCGTCGCCCCGCGACTGGAACAGCACGCCCTGGAAGCGGCCGGGCAGCACGCCGCTCGACCACTGCCGAGCGGAGATCGGCTGCTGGCCGTAGGTGCCGGCGGAGGTGAGCACGACGAAGCCCGGCAGGTTCTCGGTGGCCGAGCCGAGGCCGTAGAGCAGCCACGAGCCCATGCTCGGCCGGCCCTTGATGATGGAACCCGTGTTCATGAACGCGTGGGCCGTGTCGTGGTTGATCTGCTCCGTCTGCATCGAGCGGATCACGCACAGCCGGTCGGCCTGGCCGGCGATGCGGGGAAACAGGTCGCTGACCTCGATGCCCGCCGCACCGTGCCGGCCGAAGCCGGTGAACGGCCCGCGGACCTTGAGTTCCATGTTTTGCAGCTGCGCGAGCTGCTGACCCTGCGTGAACGACTCGGGGAAGGGCTGGCCGTCGAGTTCCTTGAGCCGTGGCTTCCAGTCGAAGGTCTCGAACTGCGACGGACCGCCCGCCATGCACAGGACGATCACCCGCTTCGCCTTCACGGGGAACTGCGGCCGCTGGAGCACGCCGTGCCAGTCGTCGGGCTTCGTCGGCGGCAGTGCGGCCGGAGCGGCCCGGCCGGTCCGCCCGTCGAGGAGCGCCAGCGCCAGCGCTCCCAGACCATAGCCGCCCTGCGTCAGGAAGCTGCGGCGGGCGATCGCGCGGATGTCGAGCGGTGGAAGCGCGGGCATGTTCGGTTGCTCACTCCCTGATGACCTGATTCTCAATCCCGGGTCATCACGACGTCACCACTGCGTCGTCAATACCTGGTGATGGTCTCGTTCAGGTTGAGGATCACGCGGGCCAGCTGGGCCCAGGCCGCATGCTCGACGGGATCCAGGTCCGCGCGCGGGGCGAGGCCGACGGCGAGCGATCGTTCGGCGTCGGCCGGAGCCGCCGCGAACGCATCCCGCTGCGTCGCCAGGAAGGCCGTCAGCGAGGCGAGTTCCCGGTCGCGAGGCTCCCGGTTCAGGGCCAGCCGATAGGCGAGCCGGATGCGGGATGCGTCGTCGGCCGTCGAGCCGTCCTCGAGCAGCCGGGCCGCGAAGGCCCGGGCCGCCTCCACGAACTCGGGGTCGTTCAGGAGCGTGAGCGCCTGCTGGGGCGTGTTGCTCGCGATCCGGCAGGCGCAGGACTCGTCCCGGGCCGGGGCGTCGAACGCGGCGAGCATCGGGTGGAGGAAGGTCCGCTGCCAGTGGACGTACACGCCCCGCCGCCACTGCCGGGCGTCGGCGTCGGCCCGGTACGTGCGGTTCGGGAATTGCAGCGAGTCGTAGTGGCCGTCCGGCTGGTAGGGCTTCACGCTCGGACCGCCGATGTCCTCGAGATGGAGCAGGTCCGCGATCGCCAGCGCGTTGTCGCGCACGAACTCCGCCTCGAGGCGGCGGGGACTCTGCGTCGCGAGCAGGCGGTTGACGGGATCGACGGCCAGCGCCCGCGGGTCGAGCGAGCTCGACCTCCGGTAGGCGGCGCTCGTGACGATGAGCCGGACCATCCGCTTCACGTCCCAGCCCGACTCGCGGAACTCGCAGGCCAGCCAGTCGAGCAGCTCGGGATGCGACGGCGGCTCTCCCTGGGAGCCGAGATCGTCGAGCGGCATGCTCAGGCCCGTCCCGAAGAAGGCCGCCCACAGCCGGTTCACGACGGCGCGGGCCGTGATGGGATTCGCGTCGGACGTGAGCCAGTCGGCCAGATCGAGACGCGTGAGCCGCCGGTCGGGGGTGCTCTCGATGCGGCCGGGCAGGAACGAGGGCGTGGCGGGCAGCACGACCGGCCCGCCTTCGTCCTGCCAATTCCCGCGCGGCAGCACGCGCACCGGCAACGGCTCGGGCGTCGCCCGGGTGACCATCGTCCACGTCTTGCCGCCGCAGAGCTCCCGCTCCCGACCGGCGAGCCGCCGCACCGTGTCGAAGGCGGCTCGATCGTGCGCGGTGGCGAGCAGGAATGCGGCGGCGACACGGGACGCCTGCACGGATGACCGGGCGGCGGACGGAGTGCGCAGGGCCTCGAGGTCGGCCGCTGGCACCGCATCGAGAGGCTGCGTGGCGGCCAGCGGGCTGACGGCCAGGTCGAGGGGCAGCCCGGGGTCTCCCGTGACGGTGACGACGAGCGCGTCGCCGTCGGCGAGCGACACGGGGTCGAGGAGCCACACGGCCGTCAGGTCACGGTCGGCCGGCAGCGCCTCGGGCAGCCGCCATTCGGCTCCCAGGCCCGTCACCTCGACGCCGGAGGAGTAGCTCGGCCGCTGCACCGTCGCCTGGCCGGCCTTGATGCCGATGCCGCGGGGCTCGCCCACGCCGGGATGCAACTCGACCTTGATCGCCACACGTGTGCCGAGTCGCCCGGGCAGATCCCCGGGAGCGACCCGCTCGGTCGCGAGCGACAGTCGCACGGCCGCCACGGACGGCACGTCCCGCGGCGTGAACACCGCCCGCAGCGCCACGTTCGTGGGCCGCCGGGCGGGCGCGGCGGCCGGCTGCGAGCCGTCCGCGCTCGGACCGGACCGGGCCGCCGATCCCGAGGTGACCTGCGCTGCGGGCACGGCCGCCGGTTCCGGTGCCGGTCCGGGCGGGGCCGCCGCCCATCCGGCGGCGTGCGTCGCGAGGAAGGCCGTGATGCCGGCGTCCCACCGCGCCAGTGCCGCGCCGACAGCAGGATCCGCCGCCGCTCGCCCCGCCGCCTCCGCGAGCTTCTTCGCGAGCCGCCGCCGCGTGCGGCCGAGTTCCTTCACGAGCCAGGGACTCTCGACCTCCATCTCGGGCGGAAACGGATGGTCGTTGGTGAAGCCTTGCAACTCGGGTTCGGGCGTGTAGTCGTAGGACATGTAGACGCCCCACTGCTTCACGTCGGCGAAGAAGGCCTGCAACTCGTAGAAGTCGCGGGACGAGATCGGGTCGAACTTGTGATCGTGACACTCGGCGCACCCGAACGTGGTGCCCAGCCAGGCCGCGGAGACGGCCCGCACCCGCTCGGCTCCGTACTTCGCCAGGAACTCCCTCGGCTGCGCCCCGCCTTCGCGGGTCATCATCGTGAGCCGGTTGTAGCCCGTGGCGACGAGCTGGTCGGTCGTCGGCTGCGGCAAGAGGTCGCCAGCGAGCTGCTCGCGGGTGAACGCGTCGAAGGGCTGGTTGGCGTTGAAGGCGGCGATCACCCAGTCGCGGTACGGGAAGATGCGCTGGTTTTGGTCACCGTGGAAACCGACCGTGTCGGCGAAGCGTGCGATGTCGAGCCACCAGACGGCCATCCGCTCGCCGAAATGCGGCGAGGCGAGCAGGGCGTCGACGGCTGCGCCGTGGTCCGCGGGCAGCGGGGCGCCGCCCGGCAGCGCCGCCTGCGGAGGCAGGCCGGTCAGGTCGAGCGCCACGCGGCGGGCGAGCGTCTCCGGCGCGGCCTCCGGGCCGGGTGCGAGGCCCTTCGCGGCGAGCGACGCGTTCAGGAAGGCGTCGCTCGGGTGCGTGCCGCCGCCGTCCGGGGGCAGCGGCGGCCGCGACAGCGGCGCGTACGCCCAGTGGGGCTCATACTCGGCACCCTCGGCCACCCAGCGACTGAGGATCGCCTTCTGCTCGGCCGAGAGCGGCTTGTGTGCCGACTCCGGCGGCATCGGATCGTCGGTGTCGAGGATTCGCCGGATGATCGCGCTGGCGTCGGGGTCACCCGGAACGATCGGTACCACGCCCCCCTCGGTTTCCGCGAGGGCGGCCTCGCGCACGTCGAGCCGCAGGCCGGCCTCCCGCTTCTGTGCATCGAAGCCGTGGCAGTGGAAGCACGTGTCCGACATGATCGGCCGGACGTCGCGGTTGAACGAGATGCGATCGCGGGGCGACTCCGCGGCGACGCCCGTGGCGCACGCGACCAGGCAGAGGGCGGCGGGGCCGCGAAAAATGCTGCGGAGCCCCATGCGGTCCTGCCCTCACCCGCGCTCGATGACACATCGCCGAGTGTAGGTCGACCGGCATGACGCGGCAACCATGCCGGCTGCCCACGAGCGTGCGTCACTGCCGGCGTGATGGCGAGTCCGGAGCCGCGCGACGCTGGCGGATGTGCCGGCGACGGGCTACGCTCGCGGATCGTGCCACGCCGCCGTCCGCCGGATGCATTCACCCATGCCGCCGCGATTCACGTTCTCCGCCATCATGCTCACCCTCGCACTGGTTGCGGCCGCCTCGCGCGCGCATGACACCGCCGGTCCGCATGCCCACGACGCCGCCGCGGTGCCGCTCGAGTTCATCACCGAGACCCAGGGCCCCGTGCCGGCGCCGCCGGCCGAGACGCTTCCTGCCGGCACCGGGGTCACCGGCCAGGGCTTCTGGCGGTTCGTGGCGGCCCGCGACGCCGTGCCGGTGCCACCGGACGCGCTGCCGAAGGTCGAGGCCGCGCACGGCACCCTCGTCGTCGATCCGCGGGCGGACACCGTCTACTGGGGGCTCGCGGGCGTGGGCTGGATCGCGTTCACCGACGGGCTGACCAGGTCCGCCGTCGTCGCGCAGGATCCCGTGTTCGCGAGCGGCAACCTGCACGGTGCGGACATCCTCCCGCGAGACGGTGAGCGGCCGCTCGTGGCCGTCGCCGACAACGTGACCGGCCGGGTCTACCTGTCGGACACCAGCTTCGAGCATCCCCGGGTGCTCGGGATCCCGCCGCTGGAGCCCTATGCCGACGGCAAGGGTTACGCTCCCACCGACGTGGCGTTCGCCGGCCGGGAACGACTCTGGATCACGGACGGCTACGGCAAGGCCTGGTTCATGCCCGCCACGGTCGAACCGCTCGCGTTCGAGGGGCATGCGTTCGGCGGCAAGTCGTTCTCGCGCACGCCGCACGGGATCACCTCCGACCCGCGCACCACCTCGCTCCTCGTCGCCGCCCGGCCCGAGGGACTGATCAAGACGTGGGATCCCGGGGAGCGCCGGGTGCGCGGCGTCGACGGCCTGTCTCCGGGCACCACGGTGTGTGACACGGACCTGTGGGGCGACTACGCCCTGGCGCCCTGTCTCGACGGGCCCGACAAGACGCCCGGGCCGATCGCGATCGTGAACCTCAGGAAACGGGCGGTCGTGGCCACGCTCAGGCCCAAGGTCGACCTCGGCGACGACGATGCCGACCACATCCACGATGCCTGCTGGTACGTCACCGGCGCGGGCGACCGGCGGCAGGTGTACGTCGTCTACACCTCCTGGAAGCCGGGCGGCGTGGGCGCCCTGCGGCTGGTCAACGTGGCGGAGTGATCGCGGAACCTCGTGCGGCCCGACCGGCATGGCACGCGACCGCCGTCCGCTACGGGGCGTCGGCGAGCAGGTGTTCGCGGATGAACATCACCGTGGCGTAAAACTGGAAGTCCGCGTTGGACTTCTTGCGGAAGCCGTGCCCCTCGTCACGGGCGCCGAGGTACCACACCGGCCCGCCGTTATCCCGGACCTTTGCCACCATCTGCTCCGCCTCGCTGGCCGGCACCCGCGGGTCGTTCGCGCCCTGCACCACGAGCAGCGGTTTCGTGATCCGTGCGGCGTTCGTGAGCGGGGCGATCCGCTCCATGAACGCCGCCACCTCGGGAACCCGCTCGTCGCCATACTCGACGCGGCGCAGGTCGCGGCGATAGCCCTCCGTGTTCCTCAGGAACGTGCGGAAGTCGGAGATGCCGACGACGTCGAGGGCGCAGCGGATCCGGGAGTCGAACGCGATGGCACAGGCGAGCGTCATGAAGCCGCCGTAGCTCGCGCCGGTGACCATGACACGCTCGGGATCGAGATCGGGCCGGGTGGCGATCCAGTCGAGGAGCGCACCGACGTCGCGGACGGCGTCCTCGCGACGCAGCGCGTCGTCGAGTGCGACGAACGACTTGCCGTATCCCGTCGAGCCGCGGATGTTGGGCTGAAGCAGCGCCACGCCCAGCTCGTTCATGAAGAAGTTGGCGCGGCCCTGGAAGCCGGGCCGAGACTGGCTCTCCGGCCCGCCGTGGATGCTGACGATCACCGGCCGCCGGCCCGCGAACCGCGGCACCGCCGGGTAGAGGAACCCGGACAGCTCGACGCCGTCGAAACTGCTCCACCGGACGAGCTCCGGCTCCACCAGCGAATCCGCCGTGATTCCGCCCAGTTCGCTCTCGGTCCACCGCCCCACCCGGTCGGTCTCGGAGTGCCAGACGAAGACGTCCGACGTGGAGCGGGCCGACGAGACGGAGAATGCGACGTGGCGACCGTCACGGTGCCAGCGCGCGTTGGCGATCACGCCCTCCGGCAGCCCGGCCACCTGCCGACGCGCCCCGCTGGCGGTGTCGAGAACCCAGGCCCGCGACACGCCCGCCTCGTTGGTGACGAAACACAGGCTGCGGCCGTCCGCGGACAGGTCGAAGTGCTCCACGTCCCAGGGGATGTCGGCCGTCATCGGCTCGATCGTTCCTGCCGCCGGCGTCCACTTCACGAGCCGGGCGAACTCCGAGTCGCGGTCGCAGGTGGTCCAGATCGCCGCACCGTCGGGCGTGAACGAGCCGCCCGTCCAGGCCACCGGCGCGCCGGCGTCGTCGTCGAGCCTCGTCCGGTGCCCGGTGGCCACGTCCCCCACCCACCGCCGGCTGCTGTTCACCGACAGCGATTCGCCCAGCAGCAACTGCCCGTCGTCGGGCGACCAGTCGAGCACGCTCCAGCCACCTCCCGGAAGCTCGGCGACGAGCCTGTCGGACGCCGGACGCCGGGGGTCCATCACCCACACGTCGCGGTCGACGCCGTTCCGGCGCGTGGACGTGTACGCGATGCGGTCCCCGTCGGTGCTCCAGGCCCAGCCGCCGTTCTGTGACCGACCGCCGTCGGAGAGCCGGCTCACCAGTCCGCTGGCGACGTCGAGCCGGTACAGTTGCGTGAACTCGTCGCCACCGGCATCGCGTGCGAACAGCAGGAACGACGCGTCGCGGGGATCCCAGTCCGCCACGGTCACGGGCTCCGTGAAAAAGGTCAACTGCCGGCGGGCGCCACCGGCCATCCGCACCTCGTGAATCTGGTTCGTGGAGCCGAAGCGGGTGGTGATGAGCAGCTCGACCCTGCCTGGATGCCAGCCCACGAAGGTCGCGCTGCGTGACTCCGTGTAGCGGTGTACCTCGTCGGCGAGCGCCGCCGGGATCGGCGGGATGCCTTCGACGACGAGGGTGGCCCCGGGCTGGACGACGGCGGGGGCGGAAGCCGGTGGCGCCGGCCCGGCCGCGCCGGCCGCGCCGACGCTCATGACGAGAAACATCCACACGCACTGACTTGAGACGCGTCGCATGGTCACGAGACTACCAGAGCAGCGGGCGACGCCGGCTGCGGCGCCGGGGCGTCCGCCATCCGGCCGCACGGCGTCACCCGCCGGCGAGCAGCCGCGCGAACTCCGCCTCGTCGAGCACCGTCACGCCGAGCTTCCGCGCCGTGTCGAGCTTGCTGCCGGCCTCGGCGCCGGCCACCACGAAGTCGGTCTTCTTCGACACGCTCGACGCCGCACGGCCGCCAGCCTGGCGGATCGCCGCCTCGGCCTCCTGCCGTGAGAACCGCTCCAGCGTGCCCGTCACGACCACGGTCTTGCCCGTCAGCGGGCCCTCGTGCACCCGCTCCTCGGCGGGCACGTCGAGCCGCACGCCGGCCGCGGCGAGCCCCGCGATCGTCCGCCGGCCGTAGCCGCTCGCCAGCCATTCGTGGACGCTCGCCGCGATCACCGGGCCGATCTCCGGCACCGCGGCGAGCTCCTCCTCGGCGGCCGCCTGCAGCCGCTCGATGGTGGGAAACCGGCCGCACAGGAGCGCGGCCACCCGCGGGCCCACGTGGCGGATGCCCAGGGCGTTGAGCACGCGGACGAGCCCCCGGTCGCGGCCAGCCGCGACCTGCGCCACCAGGGCGGCCGCCGACTTGCTGCCCATCCGCTCGAGCCCCTCGAGCCGCTCGACCGACAGGGCGTAGAGGTCGGCGTAGTCCTTCACGAGCCCGGTCGCCACGAGTTGCTCGACGAGCTTGTCGCCCAGCCCCTCGATGTCCATGGCACCACGAGAGCAATAGAACTTGATCCGCTCGCGGCACCGGGCGGGGCACTCGACGTTGGGGCAGCGGATGTAGACGCCGTCGGCATCCTTCACGACCGCCGTGCCGCATTCCGGGCACTCGGCGGGCGGGGTCCACGGACCGTGCCGGTGCCGGCGCAGGTGCTTCTCCACGCGGACCACGTGGGGGATCACCTTGCCGGCCTTCTCGACCACGAGCACGTCGCCCACGCGGATGTCCTTGCGCGCGATCTCGTCGGCGTTGTGGAGGCTGGCCCGGCTCACGGTCGTGCCGGCGAGCTCCACCGGCTCCAGGTCGGCCACCGGGGTGATCGTGCCGCCGCGGCCCACCTGCACGCGGATGCCCGCGAGCGTGGTCGTGGCCTCGAACTTCTCGAACTTCCAGGCGATCGCCCAGCGCGGGCTCTTCGCCGTGGCGCCCAGCCGCCGCTGCTGGTCGAAGCGGTTCACCTTGACGACGAAGCCGTCGACCTCGAAGTCGAGCGCGTGGAGCTCCTCGATCAGAGCGGTGCCCCGCTCGACGAGGGCGTCGAGCGAGGAGAAGACCTGCGTGCCCGGCGCGACCGGCAGCCCGGCCGCCGCGGCCCACGCCACCAGGTCGGTCTGCGACTCGGCGCCGAGGCCCGTCGAATCGCCCACGCCGTGGCAGAAGAACCGCAGCGGTCGTTCCGCGCACTCGCGGGGATCGAGCAGCCGGATGCTGCCGGCGACGACGTTGCGCGTGTTGGCGAAGGGGGCCAGCCCGCGCCCCGTCTGCCGCTCGTTGAGCGTCACGAGGTCGGAGTTCTTCATGTAGACCTCGCCACGGACCTCGATCGCCGCAGGGGGGGCGGCGAGATCGAGGACGAGCGGCACGCCGGGGATCGTGCGGGCGTTGTGGGTGATGTCGTCGCCGGTCACGCCGTTGCCGCGGGTGGCGGCCCGTGCGAGCCGGCCCGCCTCGTAGGAGAGCGACACCGCGACGCCGTCGATCTTCAGCTCGAGCACCCACTCGATCGGCTCGCGGGTGCGTCCCTCCCCCTCGTGCAGGAGCTTCTCGACGCGCGTCCCCCAGGCCGCGAGGTCGGCGGCGGAGTAGGTGTTGTCGATCGAGAGCATCGGCAGCCGATGCCGCACCGGCTGCAGCTCGGGCACCGGCTCGTCACCGACCCGTTGCGTGGGGCTGTCGGGCGTGACGAGGTCGGGATGGGAAGCCTCGAGCCGGCGCAGTTCGTCGACGAGCCGGTCGTAGTCGCGGTCGCTGATCTCGGGTGCGGCCTCGACGTAGTATTTCCGATCGTGGTGGCGGATCTGCTCGCGAAGCCGCGCGATCCGCGGACCGACCGGGGCGGTCACGGTTCGCCCGCCTGCGGGGCGGCTTCAGGGCGACCGTGAGCCGCCGCCCGGGCCGCGCGCTGCCGTTCCCCTTCGACGTGATCCACCGCGACCGCGCCGACCGTGGCGATCGCGAGCACGACGAGTTCCCCGGCGAGGAGCGCCGTGCCATGCCGGTCGAGCAGCCGCTCGAGCGGGTGCGAGCCGCGAGCGGCCGCGGTCTCCGGTCGCACACCCCGCAGCACGGTCAGGCAGGAACTCACGGCCGTGAGCGTGAACACCACGCCGACGATGCCGAGCAGGGCGTAGAAAGGGTTGCGGCGTCGACGGGCCATGGCAGCCTCCGCGGGACGGACCGAGGACGCAACTATACCGGCCGCGTCCCGCGCCCAGACCGCCACGGCCCGCCTGATGAGCTAGCGGACGCTGGCCGACTGGCCCGGGGTCGCGGACGACCCCGTGTCGGCCTGCACCTCGACCTGCACGGTCACGGTGGGCACGGCGCCCTCGCCGAGATCGGTCGAGATCTTCAGCTGCCGTTCGATCCGGCCAGCCTGCCCGCCGGCCTGGAACGTCACCGGCAGGATGTGGACCTTGGCCGGCGTGGCCTTCGGCTCGCAGGACAGGCAGCCAGTGTCGCACTGGACCCCGGTGATGCAGAACTCCCGGTTGGCCCGCACCACGACGTTCTTGGTCACGGTCTCGCCGGCGGTGACGGCGCCGAGCGCGAGCAACTGCGGGCTCACCGTCACCTCGGCCACCACGCGGCCCTCGACGTCCATGGGAATCTGCGGGGCCCGCGGGTCGTCGGTGACGAGCAGCAGCTGACCCTTCACGTATCCGGCCGGGGCGTCGGGCTTGAGCTTGACCGTGAGGTCGTAGATCGTCTTCGAGTCGGTCTTCATCGGCGGCGAGACGACCACCTCGAAGAACTTCGAGTCGGCGCTCTTCACGTCGGAGATCGCCCACGGCGTCGCGCCGACGCGGGAGACCTGGATCTTTCTCTCGACTCCCTTGCCGAGGTCGACGTTGCCGAGATCCACGAACGGCGGGTCGAACATCACGTCGCCGCGGATGTGACCGGCCACGCGAAGCTGCACCTCCGCGGGAAAGGGTCGGTCGAACGTGACCGTGAGCGTGGCCCCGTGCTGACCGAGGAAGGCCCGGGTGTTGAAGGTGGCGATCACCTCCGACGTCTCGTGCGTCCCGAGGTCGCGCTTCGTGACGACCGGCGACGTGCAGCCGCAGCTCGTCCGCACGCCGGAGACGTGCAAGGTCTCCTTGTACGGATTGCTGAAGATGAATCGATACTCGGTCTTGGAGCCCTTGGCGACGGTGCCGAAGTTGTGGCTCGTCACCGGAAACATCTTCCGCGCCCATTCCTGGGCGGAGGCGGTGGGGCCGAGCAGGGCGACGGCGAGAAGGGCATGCACCACCGGCGAGAAACCGGCGGGCACGAGCCGACGAACGCGGGCCGAAGAGGCCGGCAACATGGGACGGACACCGGGAGCGACGCGAACGGCCGAGGGACCCCGAGACACGAGGCAGGATAGGGCTGGCATGAGAGGGGTGTCAACGAGTGGGCGAGGGAGGGATGTCGGCGGCAACGCATCGTCCGCCACAGAAACTATCCCGCGCCCCAGGCTGTCGGTTCGCCTCGGCGGAAGGGTTTCGGCCGCGAAAAATGCCCTCGTCCGCGCCACGACCGCTACAGGCCCGCAGCTTTACTAGAATGCTGGAGTTCGAGGGCATCCGGAGCCGACGGCCAGCGGGGC
Source organism: Planctomycetaceae bacterium (assembly GCA_046095145.1). Taxonomy (GTDB): domain Bacteria; phylum Planctomycetota; class Planctomycetia; order Pirellulales; family UBA1268; genus QWPN01. Next base: position 2,235 of record JBJTIV010000212.1, on the reverse strand, counting down.
CGACGGGGTGTCGGACGGCCAGCGGATCGATTGTCACCCACGGGGGCGTACCGGTTTCGACCGGATGGCAGAAGTTCGGATTGCGTGTCGTGGTTGGTCGGCTGGCCACGTTAAAAGTCGACCGTGCTTCAATTGCCGAAGCTCAGTTCTCCCTGGCTGCTTAATTAAGTAGCCCCGAGCGATGGCCCCAGCCGGAAGGGCCTCCCAATCGGTCGCCAAATCCGGCTCGCCCCGGTTCACCGCCTGGTACGGCCGGGGCTAAAAACGTTCCGGGCTGGTCCGCGACGCACCCTGCCGGCCGGGGACGCGCGGACGAGATCCAAATCGACCGGATACACACGTAGACGTTCGCACGGAAACATCACGGGACAGGGGTTCGACTCCCCTCGCCTCCACTGTACGCCCGCCGGGGCATCCATGCCCCCGGCGGGCATTTTCGTGCGCTCGCCCTCCAGGCGAGCCCTCAAACGCACGTCGCACATCCATGCCCCCGGCGGGCTTTTTCGTGCGCTCGCCCTCCAGGCGAGCCCTCAAACGCAACTCGGGCATCCGCTACGGCCTGCTCCAGCCCACCCGCGGCTGCGAATGAATCGCCGGCACCGGTGCAACATGTCCGGTCACCCGCCGCCGCTCGGCATCGATCGCCGGACCGGCGAAATGCTCGATCGCCAGATCAAATCGCACCGCCTCGCCGGGCGCGAGCGACACCACTCGGCCCTGCGATTCCTCGAAGCTTCTCGGATTCGGATAGTTGGTTCCCGGCTCGAGTCCCGTGACGTATCCATCCGCGAGCCCCCCCTGGTTTTTCCACAGGGAAAAGCAGGGGAGCGTGTCGGCCGTCCACGACAGGCTCACCGCGTTCCGGGCGTCCGGCCCCACGAGGAGCGCCGTGGCCACCCCGTCGGCGCCCGCCCTGACCCGCGCGAAATGCACCTGCTCGCCCCTGCCCGCCTGCGGAGCGACATACCTGTTCCACGTCGGCACGTCGGCGACCGCGGCCGAATCACGGGGCGCGAGTTCCTCCACGGCCGCCACCACCTCGCTGCCCGGACCGAGCAGCGGCGGGCCGAGGTTGACGTGGTAGAGCATCTGCATCGTCGCGGATCGGTCGGAGATGTTCTTCACGCTGTCCGTCCACGAAACGCGATGCCGGTCGGCGTGCAGCGTGAGCGAGGTCGTCATCCGCAGGGAGTGGCACAGGAAGCGGGTTTCGTCGACGGCGCCGGTGAGCGTGATCGTGCCGTCGGCCTCATCGAGCGTGACATCGAGATGATGGGCGGGAAGGTTCGCGATCCTGCCGTGCAGCCCATACGCCAGTCGGCCCGCGGCGTCGAAGTCGGGGGCGCCGTTGCTCACGAGGCCACAGCGGGCCACCAGTTCGTCGAATCCGTCGAGCCAGCCGAGCCCCGTTGGTTCGGCGAGGGGCACGAATCGCGGATTCACGGGACCATGCACCGGGGACTGCCAGCCGAGCTCCACGCCACCGGCGATGATCTTCCAGATCCCGAGCCCACGGTCGGGAAGGATGAACACCTTCGTGTCACCCGCCGCCAGTTCCACCAGCAGCACCCCCTCCCGCAACCCGCCCGAAAGCCGCCGCGTGCGGACGGCGAGCCGGCCGAGGGCCACGTCCACCCGGTCGGCCGCGGAGAACGACGCCCCCCGGTGCGATGTGATCAGCTGCAACGTCTGCGACGACATGCTTCGCTCCCTGCGCCTCGAACCACGCCCGTTTCGAATCCCGGGGCAGGATACCGTCCTGCCGCCGAGTCCCGTAGCCGGCTTGAAGGAGGCCCACCGGGCAGGCACAGTGTTTGCCCCGGGCCGCGGAAAGCCGCAGCCCTCCGTCGCCTCCCGAGCGATCCCATGAACGACCTGAAGATCTTCAGCGGGCCGGCCAATCCTGCGCTCACGCAGGACATCTGCCGCTACCTCAACCTCCCCATGGGGAAGATCTCGCTGGGCCGATTTCCCGACGGGGAGATCTCCTGCAAGATCGACGAGGACGTCCGCGGCCGTGACGTGTTCATCGTCCAGTCGACCTGCCCGCCGGTCAACGAGCACATCATGGAACTGCTCGTCATGATCGACAGCTTCAAGAGGGCCAGTTCCTTCCGGATCACGGCGGTGATCCCCTACTTCGGCTACGCCCGGCAGGACCGCAAGGACTCCGGCCGCGTGCCGATCACCGCCAAGCTGGTCGCCAATCTCATCACCCGCGCGGGCGCCGACCGG
>JBJTIV010000211.1:0-4185 GCA_046095145.1 Planctomycetaceae bacterium | reverse complement strand
GGGCCGTGACGTGCTTGCCCGACTCGGCCGCCGTGATCAGGGCGCGCGGGATCGGCGAGTCGCCGCTCGTGCGGTAGAGCGTCTGCTTGATGGCCAGCACGCGCGGGTCGCTCGCGGCGCTCGTCACGAACTCCACGACCGGATCGAACGAGTCGTAGGGATGGTGGAGCAGCACGTCGCGCTGCGCGATCGCCGAGAAGATGTCGCCGCTGCGCCGCTCCAGGCCCCGCGGCGGCCGCGGCGTGAACGGCTTGTCGCGGAGCCGCTCGTAGCCGGGCAGCCGGTGGAGCTCCCACAGCGCGGTGAGGTCGAGCGGACCGTCGATCCGGTACACCTCGCCGTAGCGGTCGCCCGGCCCGTCGCCCCCCTGCAGGCCCTCGTCCTCGATGATCGTCCGCGTGATCGCCTCGTCGGCCTGCGCCGAGATCTCGAGCCGCACCGCCTGGCCCCGCTGCCGGGCCTTGAGCCGGTCCTCGATGAGCTTGAGCATGTCGTCCGACTCCTGCTCGAGCAGCTCGAGGTCGCTGTCGCGGGTGATGCGGAAGGTGGTCCAGGAGTCGACGTCGAAGCCCCCGAAGAGCTCCGGCAGCCGCGCCGCCACCACGTCCTCGAGGAGCACGAACGACATCGTCCCCGGCTCGCCACCCACGACCGGCACGATCCGCGGCAGCACCTGCGGCACCTGCACCACGGCGAACATCCGCTTGGGGCCGATGCCCTGGCGGCGGCGGAGCATCACGCCCAGGTAGAGGCCGCGGTTGTGGTAGCGGGGCGACGGATGGGCGGGATCGACCGCCATGGGCGTGAGGATCGGCAGGGCACGCTCGCGGAAGAAGCGGTCCACCTGCTCGCGCTGGGCGCCCTCGAGCGATTCGTAGCGGAGCAGGCGGAAGCCCTCGGCCTGCAGCGCCGGGCCCACGCTCTCCCGCAGGCAGCGGTACTGCCGGGCCACGAGCTCCTGCGTGCGGGTCGCGATCGCCTGGAGCTGCTCCGTGGGCGTCATGCCGTCGGGGGCGTAGTCCTGCGGGGCGCTCTCGCCGAAGGCCTGCTCCCGCAGCCCCGACACCCGCACCATGAAGAATTCGTCGAGGTTCGAGCTGAAGATGGCCAGGAACTTGAGCCGCTCGAACAGCGGATTCTCGGGGTTCTCCGCCTCCTCGAGCACGCGGAGGTTGAACTCGAGCCAGCTCAGCTCGCGGTTGATGAAGCACTCGGGCCCGATCGTGCTCTCGACCACGCCGTCCGTTCCGATCGCCATGCCCGAAGCCCTTTGCGCGCGGGCCGCGTCGCGGCCCGTCAGGAGTGTACCCTCGGGCGGTGGCGGCCCGGAGTCCGCCGCCCGTCGCACGCGATCGTGACGATCGACAGCAACCGCACCCTCGCGCCCGCCCCCATGCTCGCTCCGCGCGTCGCCCCGCCGCTCGCCCGCCTTCCGGCCGCGTGTCCGCGGTGGGGCCGCGGCTGGTGCGCCGCCGCCGCGTGCCTCCTCGAGGCGGCGGCGCCCAAGCCGGGCAACGTGCATCCCGGGGCCGACGCCCCCGATCTCTCGCACGAGGAGCTCGTGGCGGCCGCGCTCGCGATCGTGCCCGCGCTGGAGCGAGCGGTCGTGACGCCGCTGGGCCGCACGGTCCGCGAGGCGGTCGAGGCCTCGCGCCGGGTCACGCGGTCCAATGCCAACCTGGGCATCATCCTGGCGCTGGCGCCGCTCGCGACCGCGACCGCGCCGGATGCCGCCGGGGCGGCGGACGTGCTCGCCCGGCTCGGGCCCGCCGACGCCGCCGACGTGTGGGCGGCGATCCCGCGGGCGCGACCCGGCGGCCTCGGCACGAGCCCGGCGTGGGACGTGGGCGGCCCGGCCCCCGCCGACATCCTCGTCGCGATGCGGCTGGCCGCCCCGCGCGACCGGATCGCGGCGCTGTGGGCCGACGGGTACGCTGGGCTCGCGGGGCTCGCGGCCGACCTCGAGGCGGACATCGCGGCGCAGGCCGACGTTGGCCGGGGGATCGTGCGGGCGTTCCTGCGGGAGCTCGCGCGGGTGCCCGACTCGCTCGTGGCGAGGCGCCACGGCCCAGAGGTGGCGGCGCGCGTGTCGGCGTGGGCCGCGGAGGTGCTCGCGGCGGGAGCGTCATGGCCCGAGGCCGCCGCGGCGCTCGATCGCCGCCTGCGGGCGCCGGTCCGCATCAATCCCGGCACCACGGCCGACCTCGTCGCCGCGGCGCTCTATATTCTGCTTCGCGATCCATCGCGACGGCCCCCGTTCGAGGCCGCCTGCGCCGAGCCGTGAGCCGCATGACCACCGACCGCTACATCGTCCGCCTCCGCAAGGCCGTCCACGTCTTCTCGGCGGGCCACTTCATCACCCTCGCGGACGACCTCTGCGAGGCCGTCCACGGACACAACTGGACGGTGGGCGTGGACGTCGAGGGGCCACCGGGCCCGCACGGCATGGTGGTGGACTTCGTGGCGCTCCGCGACGCGGTCTCCGAGGTCGTCGCGCGGCTCGACCACCGGATGCTGCTGCCGACCGAGAACCGCCTGCTGCGGGTGGCGACCGGGCCGGGCCCCGGCGGCCGTCCCGAGACGACCGTCACCTTCCGCGACCGCCGCTGGGTGTTTCCCGCCGACGAGTGCGTGCGCCTGCCGGTGGCCAACACGACCGCCGAGTGGCTCGCGCGGTGGATCGGCGGCGAGCTCCGCGGCCTGCTCGCGGCCCGCGGCCTCCCCGCGCCCGCGGTGCTCCGCGTGGAGGTCGACGAGTGCCTCGGCCAGTCGGCCGTCTGCGAACTCGGCGGGTGACCGAACGCAACTGGATCTTCGCTGTCGCGAGGGGTTGCCCGTGGCGTCGAGCCGGCGGTGCTGGCCCGCGGAGCCAAGGATGGCGGAGCGCAGCCCGCACCGAGTGAGCGAAGGCCCGGAGGGCCGCAGCGAACGTCCGGGCGAGACGGCACGGGCAACCCCGATCCACCCGCCAGCCGCCGGGCGACGTCCGAGCCGGCCTACGCGTCGACCACGAGCAGCTTGCCGGCCGCGTCGATGGCCAGCGACAGCCGCCGGTCGCCCACGAGCACCCGCATCACGCCCGCGCCGTCGGGATTCCGCTCCACGGCGCCGGTCGCGCCGAGCGCCAGGCCGCTGGCCGTGAGGTAGCGGAGGAAGGCGGGCGACTGGTCCACCACCCGCGCCAGCCGGAAGCGGTCGCCGGCGGCGCAGTCGGCGAGCGACCGCGCGGGGCCGTCGGACACGAGGGCCTGGGCGTCGCCGCGGGGGATCGGGTCGCCGTGCGGGTCGACGTCGGGATGGCCGAGAAACTCGTCGATCCGATCGATGAGCAGGTCACTCATCGCGTGCTCCATGTGCTCGGCCTCGTCGTGGACGGCGTCCCAGCTCATGCCGAGCGTGCGCATCAGGAACAGTTCGATGAGCCGGTGGCGGCGGATCATCCGCAGGGCGAGCACGCGTCCGGCCCGGGTGAGGGCCACGCCCTCGTAGGGCCGGTGGGTCGCCAGGCGGGCGGCGTCGAGCGTCTTGAGCATGCTCGTCACCGTGCCCGGCGAGACGCCGAGCGCCGCGGCGATCTGACCGGTCGACGCCGGGCGGCCCTCCTGGCCGGCGGTGATCTGGCAGATCGTCTTGACGTAGTTCTCGACGGTCAGGCTGGGCACGGTCGCGTTCCGGCGGTCGGTGGTGAAAACCGCGGCCTGCGGGCGGACGATTTGTGACCGCCGCCGCACCACGCCATTATGCCCTCGGCACCGGAACGACGCGGATGAGCCTCAACGCAGCGGCCCACGGAATCGCCCGGCAACTGGCCGCTCGAGCGGCCGCGCTGGGCTGCGAGGTGCTCGAGACCGCGGGGGTGCGGGTCGTCGACTGCGGCGTGCGGGCCGGCGGCGGGATCGACGCCGGCATCCTCATGGCCCGCGCGGCGCTCTCCACCCGCCAGCCGGCGCACTGGGCCGCGATCGGCCGCGAGCCGCTCTACGACGTCATCGGCATGCGCGAGCATCCGGCGGCGGCCGTCGGCGTGCTCGAGTCCGCGCGACGTCCGCCGGCCGAGGCCTGCCTGCGACTGGCAGCCGACGCCGGGGTGGAGCCGCAGGCGCTGACACTGCTCGTGGCCCGCACCGCGAGCCCGGCGGGCACCGTCCAGGTGGCCGCCCGGGCACTGGAGACGGCCCTGCACAA
>JBJTIV010000210.1:0-3474 GCA_046095145.1 Planctomycetaceae bacterium | reverse complement strand
CCGGCTGGGGCTGCCCTCGACCCCCGCCCGCGTGGCCCCGCCCCGCCCCGCCGACGCCCCGGCCGAGGACGAGCCGGCCGACGAGGCGCTCGCCGCGGCCGTCGAGGCGCAGCAGCGGCTGCTCGACGAGTGCGCGAAGGTGGCCGACGACCTCGCGCGGGTGATGGCCAATCTCGAGGGCAGCACCTTCGTGAAGCGGCTGAAGCTCGCGTCGCGGGAACAGGGCGCCATCGCCGGCCTGGGTCGAGGGCCGCCCCAGCCGGCCCGGGCCGCCGCCGGGTGGCGACGGCGGCGGTGCGCCCGAGTCGGGCTGCTGCGAGCTCTCGCGGTCGACGACCTGCGGAGTCGGCGGCCGACCATCGTCACCGGACTGCGGCTGGTCGTGCTCCGCGCCGCCGGGCCGGCCATGATCCTCGCCGACCCGCGCCGGCGCTTCGGGATCCTGCTCGTCCGGTTGCGGCTGTGCGGCCAGGTCGTCCGGTGTCGGCTGGCCGCCCGGCGGTGGCCCGGCCGGCGTGCCCTCCTCCTGTGGTCCGCCCGGCTGGCCGTCACCGTGCCGCAGCTGGCCCGGGGTGCCGGCAGAGGATTCGCCGGACCGTCCCGCGGTGGCCAGCGAGGCGTCGGCCGCCGCACGCAGCAGCTCGGCCACGCCCGGCATGCGCGCGGCCCCGATGTCGTCGAGGGTTTGGATGTCCTCGGCGAGCCGCTCGAGTGTGGCCGCCTCGAACTCGGGATTCTTGATCGCCTCACGGACGAGCTTCTGTCCTTCCTCGACAAGGCGTTCCATCCGCCGTGCCTGGGCGTCCTCGGCGGCCGCCTGCTGCTCGAGCCGCCGCCGGGTCTCCGGGTCGAGCAGCTTCTCCGCGGGCAGCCCGCGCAGTTCCGTGTTGCCGGCCAACAGCGCCATCTCGCGGTCGCGGACCTCGGCGGCCTGCTGCCGCCAGCGGCCGAGCCGCTCGTTCATCACGAGCGCGTGCTCCGACTTGTCGACGACGTAGACCAGGAACGGCGTCGAGTGCACGCGGCCGCGGCCCGGCAGGTAGTCCTCGGCGAACGCCCGCAGCACCAGGGGCTGCGGCCGCACCCCGAGCGCATCGGGACAGAACGTGGCCTCCACGTCGAGCGTCGCCTGGTCGGGCCCGCCGGCCTTCAGCGGCCGCTCCCCCTTCTCCGGCGCCTGGCCGCTCTCGCCGCCGTCCCCCTCCCACTCGATCCCCACCCGGCGGATGCCGAAGTCGTCGGCCACGCCGATCGTGAACCGCAGCGTGTCGGAGGAGAGCAGGATGTCGCGACCGGCCGGCAGCCCGGCGAGCGCGACCGTGGGGGCCTCGTCGGCGCGGGGTGAGAGCTGCACGACGAGCGGCCGCTGTCCCTCGAGACCGCGGTCGTCGCGCCACTCGATCGTCACCGCGCGGTCCGCCGTGGCCTCCGCCGGCGGCGTGTGCACCGTCGCCCCGCGGGGCGCGACGGTCGAACCGTCGACGCGGGCGGAGGCCAGGGCGCGGTTGGCCGTGGCCACGATCGCCACGGTGCTGCCCCGCACCGGGGCCAGCACGCCCGACCGGACGTCGATCCGCTGCGGCTCGGGCCGCTCGAGATACGCGGGCAGCCGGACCTCCGCCAGTACCTCGGTGATCTCGGGCCGCAGCAGGGGCACGACGCGGGCTCGGGCCCGCGCGTCGCCCACGGCGAGGACGAGCGGCGTCTCGGTGAGCTGCGGTGGCAGCGTGAAGGAGTAGCGGTCGGCCTCCAGCGCCGCCGCCAGCGGCGGCTGCCGACCCAACCGGGCCCGCGCCGCCCTCGGCCGGGCGCGGGTGTCGGCCGCGAGCGCCACCTCGAGCGCCGCCGGCTCGCCGCGGGGTACCACGATCTCGTCGGGCAGCCGCTCCATCCGCGCGAACGTGAACCGCTCGATGGCCCGCCACGGCGCGACGAAGCGCGCCCAGGCGTTGGCGGCGGCGGCGGGCACCACCACGGCCGCCGCGACCGCGGCGGCCAGGGGCAGGGCCGCGACCGCCAGCCAGCGGCGGTGCCGCGGCCGGGGCACGGCGGCGGCGAAGTCGCACGCCGCCGACCGCTCGGCCACCTGGGCGATCGCCGCTTCGCACAGCCGCCGTGAGCCGAGGCCGGCCGCGGCGCCGGCACCCGGCAGCGCGGCCGAGCGGACGATCTCGATGATGCCCAGCAGCTGGTCGCCCAGGCTGGGAAACCGCCTGGCGATGAGCCTGGCCAGCTGGTCGAGCCTGCGGTGGCTCCATACCCAGCGGTGCAGGGCCAGCGGCACCGCGGCGCAGGCCGCGACCGCCAGCGCGAACGCCAGGCCGCGGACCCACCATGGCGTCTCCGCGAGCCGGTCGAGGCCGAAGACCACGAGGTAGCCCACGAGCACGCCGCAGGCCGCGCCGCACAGCGCCTCGACGAGCTTGACGCGCCACACGAGCGCACGAAACGCGTACAGCCGCCGCTCGAGGTCGGCGGGCAGCGCGATGCCGCCGCGGCCCGCGCCGGCCGGGTCGGCCGCCGGGTCGAGGACCGTCGCTCCCGCCTGCGCATCACGACCCGAAGGCGTCATCAGATCAACCCCTGCCGCTTGCGTCCCACCCAGAACAGCCCCAGGAGCGCCACGAGCGCACCGGCCACGAGCGGATGGCACCACAACTGCAGCCGCCGGACGGTCGGCGGCGGTTCAGGCAGCGCCCCGAGCGTTGCCACGAGTCCTGCGATCTCCTCCGGTGGCACGAGGCGCCCGCGGGTCACCTGGGCGATCTCCGCGAGCACCTCGGGCCGAGCCGGGCGGCCGATCCCCTCGGTCGCCTGGCCCTGCACGAAGAACGACGCTTCCAGTGTATCCCCCGTCTCACGACACCCGAGCACGACGGCATGCTTGCCCGGCTCGCGGGGCGTGTAGCTGGCGGCGAACACGCCCCACTCCCCCTCGCCCGCCGGCGGCACGAACCGCACGGTCTCGACGGCCCCCGACGGGGCCGTGATCCGGGCCGACACCTCGCCGCGGGAGAGCGGCTCGCCGCTGGCCTGCGCCACGCGGGCGTCGAGCGCGAGGGCCTGCCGCACCCGGGGCTGCTCGGGTGCGAACGCGAAGCTCAGCCGCTCGCCCTTGGCCATGTTGCGGCGGTAGGCCATCCAGCGGACGACCTGGCCCCAGAACCGGTAGTGGTACTTGTCCTCGACGCCCTTCCGCCACCGCCAGGCGCCGTCGGTGGCCATGTAGAGCACCTTGCCCGCGCCGTAGGTCCGCGTCACGAGCAGCGGGATGCGGCCGTACTCGTTGCCGGCGTCCTCGTGCACCGCGAGCACCTCGCTGCCGGCCTTCGCCCGCACGACCGGCCCGAACCACTGCACGCCCGGCAGGCTCTCCCACACGGCGAGGTTCTCCGCGGCGGAGTCGGCCAGCTTCGTGAGCAGGCTCTTCTGGCCCCCCTCGGTGAGCACCAGCCGGCGCGGCACCGCGGTCGA
>JBJTIV010000209.1:0-4705 GCA_046095145.1 Planctomycetaceae bacterium | reverse complement strand
AATGAACTGGTCCGACGTGCCCGATAGGGAGCGATAGCCCGTGAACCGGGCGTCACCGGCGAAGAAATCGGCGGCTCGCTGGCCTGGCCGCAGCGAGACGATGACTTCATTGGTGGGCACCATCCATTGTCCCGCGTCCGTGTGGTAAACGGGAGACGACCAGACGACACCCGCAGAGGTGCGAGCGAAGTCCGTTGACATAGTCGCGGGACCGGTTGATCGGAGGATGGCGGTCCGAGCGTCAAGCGAGCGGTCGACAACCCATTCGCTCATCCCGGGATTGGACCGCAGAAAATCCTGGACGGTGCCCGATTGCACCGAGACCACCCACTGCTGGGCCTGTGGGGAAAGCGCGAACGAGTTTCCGTTTGCCTGGTATCGCTCCAGAATCGTCGCTTCGTCCAGCGTCCCGTTCGGCATCAGGGACGCTGTGGTCGTCGCCGAGAGGCATACCCGACTCTCGAGTGACTCATGCTGCAGCAGGTGGCGAGCACTGCGTTGGCGACGGCGACGGCGGCTGAAGCGACTCATGAGATTTTGCCCCCAAGTCCATCGACCGCGGCTCGGCGGCCCCACCCGCGTTGCCCCCGCCGAGATCCATGCAGGGTGACTACTCACCCATTCGGGGGCTTACCGTAAGGCTGGGCCATCCCCCTGTCAAGCATCAGCTTGGGACCGCGTTCGCGATCTGTCGCCGTGGCGGCCGAGAGCGGCGACGGTCGTCTCAGGCACCGATAAAACCCGGCTATTACCACCCCTGGAGCGAGCAGCAGGCGGCGTGAACCGGGTCCGTGGACCGCGTCAACGCTTCCGCGCGGCGACGCGGCCGGCGGCGGGCAGAGCGGCCGGGCCGGACCCCAGCGCCGCGAACGTGGCCGTCGGCACCGCCGCCGGCTCGTCGCGGAAGCCCAGCACCCGCACCAGGCCGGCAGCCGAGGGCCGGGCGGCGACCGTGGTCCGCATCGCGAGCTGGTAGACGCCCGTCGAGCCGGTGCGGCCGGAGCCGGCGGTCGCTGGGTTGTAGGCCGAGTTGCGGTAGCCCGAGACGCCCACGTAGTAGGTGCCGGCCGTCGTCGGCGTGAACGTGATCAGGCTGTCGTTCGACCCGCCGGAGTCGTCGTTGGCCGCCAGCTGCCGGCCCGACGCGTCGAACACCCGCAGGTAGCTGTCGAGCGACGATCCCCCGGAGAGCGTGCGGGCGTCGATGTCGAACACGATCGTCTGGCCGGCGGCCAGCGTGACCGCGAACATGTCGACGTCGCGGCTCGTCCAGACGCCGTCGCCGACCTGGCCCGAGACCCGCACCTCGCCCGACACGAGGGCCACCGTCTGGGCGAGGACCATCGTGTCGCCCACGTCGGTGAGCGACGGGGCATTCGTGGTCCAGGAGTCGCTCGCGGCCGCCGACAGGGCGAGCCCCGCGGCGTCCACGATCCCGCTGCCCGACGCGTTGACGGTCAGCGTGTAGGTGCCGGCCGACGTCGTCGCTGCGGCCAGGCCGGAGAGCGTGAACGTACGGCCGCCGTCGGCCGATGCCAGCGCGGTTCCGCGGAGCGACGCGGATGAACCGCTCCGCACCAGCCGCAGGTCGGCGAGGTCGAAGCCGGTCACCGCCCGGTTGAACGCGATCGTGATCGAATCGACCGCGGTCGTCCGCGGGTCCGGGGTCACGTCGACGACGTCGGCCGTGAGCGGCGGCGTGGTCGCAGCGACCGTGAACACCACGGCGTAGGTGCCGGTCGTGCCGCCGGTCGTCGCCGAACCGGCGGTCAGCGGGCCGTAGGACGAGTTGCCGTAGGACGAGATACCCACGTAGTAGGTGCCGGCCGTGGTCGGCGTGAACGTGAGCAGGCTGTCGAACGACCCGCCGGCGTCGTCGTTGGAGGCCAGTTGGCGGCCGCCGGTGTCGAACAGCCGCACGAAGGAATCGAGCGTCGACGCCGGGGACAGCGACCGGGCGTTGATGTCGACCGTCAACTGCGCCCCGGCCGCGACCTGCACCGCGAACAGGTCGACGTCGGCGGAGCCGTAGGTGCCGTCGCCGACGACGGCGGAGTAGGTGCCCGTGCCGTTCGACAGGGCGACCGCGGTGGCGGTGGCGATCGAATCGTTCGACTCGTAGGGCCCCGTGGAAGAAGGCGGCGGCGGAGGGGGCGGCGGATTCGTCGCCGTCAGCCGGCGGACCGCGGCGTCGACGTTGAGCAGGCCGCCGGTGACGGTCTTGCCGGCGAGGGCGGCCACCGGCATGGTGGTCGCCATGATCGCCGAGCGGATCTCCGCCGCGGTCGATCCGGGCCGGGCGGCCGCGAGGAGCGCGACCGCACCGGTCACCTGCGGCGTGGCCATCGACGTGCCACTGTAGGTGGCGTAGGCGTTGCCCGGGATGGTGGAGTAGATGCTCGAGCCTGGCGCGCCCAGGTCCACGCTCGTGGCCCCGAAGTTCGAGAAGCTCGAGAGGCGGTTGAAGCGATCGGTCGCGGCCACCGAGATCACGGTGTCGCCCGTGTAGCTCGCCGGATATTCCGGCGCGGTGTCGTTGTTGGTGGCGGCGTTGCCGGCGGCCGCCACGAACAGGATGCCCGCGTTTCCGCCGGCCGCGATCGCGTCGCGGAGGGCCGTCGAGAATCCGCCGCCGCCCCAGCGGTTGTTGGAGGCGACCACGTTGATGCCGAAGTCCCGCCGCATCCGCGTGGCGTAGTTCACCGCGGCGATCGCGGCGCTCGTGGTGCCGCTGCCGTCGGCGCCCAGGAACTTCAGGCCCATCATCGAGACCTGCCAGTTCACGCCCACGACACCGGTGGCGTTGTCGCCGACCGCCCCGATCGTGCCGGCCACGTGGGTGCCGTGGCCCTCGTCATCCATCGGGTTGGCGTCGTTGTTGGCGAAGTCCCAGCCGTGGACGTCGTCCACGAAGCCGTTGTCGTCGTTGTCGATGCGGTCGCCGGCGATCTCGCCCGGGTTGCGCCAGGCGTTGGCCGCCAGATCGGGATGCGTGTAGTCGATGCCCGTGTCGATCACCGCCACGACCACACTCCGCGACCCGATCGTCACGTCCCAGGCCTCCGGTGCGTCGATGTCGGAGTCGACGACGCCGCTGGATTGGCCGGTGTTGTCGAGGCCCCACAACTGGGTGAACGACGGGTCGTTCGGCACGCGGCTCGACGCGATGGTGAAGTCGGGCTCGACGTAGGCCACGCCCGGCGTCCGCGCCGCCCAGCCGAGCACGTCCTGCACGCCCGCCCCGGGGGCCGACACCGCGAAGAAGCCCTCGCCGAGGCTGGTCACGCGCCACGCCGCGTCCACGCCGAGCGTGGTCGCCTGCGGCGCCGCCTTCACGATCCAGGCGTCGCGCCGGACCTCGACCTGGCTGCCGCGCCAGTCGAGCAGCACGGAGGCCGCCGCGGACGTGTCCGCCGACAGGCAGACCCGCGACTCGAGCGGCTCGTGGCGTAGCATGGACTTGCGGGCACGCCTGTGCGCGTGCCGGGAGAGCGATCGCCTCATGGCGTCCACCTTCAGATTGCGGCCCCACCGTGCCCTGACGGCCGCCCGGGGCCGCCGCGATCGGCGTCCAGTGCTATCGAACGTCCGCACCCGTCGACCGTACATTCACCGCCAAAAATCCTATCACCCCACCGCAGGGGCGGCCAGTCCGGGGGCCGCCGCCGGCATGGCCGGCGGCCCGCGGTTTTCCCGTCACGGGCGGCAAGGGCTATTCTTGGGCTTCCGGCGGGCGTGTCGCCGGTCCGACCGCCTCCCGCTCGAGCCTTGCCATGGTCTTTCCGGTCGGTGACGACAACACGGACCGGCGGACCTTTCCGCTGGTGACGGTCGCGCTCATCGCGGTCAACGTCTTCGTGTTCGTGGTGCTCCAGGGCATGGGCACCAACGACGCGTTCACGATGGCCTACGTGCAGGTGCCCCGGGAGATCCTCACCGGCACCGACGTCGTCACCGAACCCTCGGTGCGCACGGTGCACACCCCACAGGGGGACTTCGAGGTGCCCGACCCGGGCCTGCGGCCCACGCCGGTCTCGCCGTGGATGACCCTGCTCACGGCAATCTTCATGCACGGCAGCATCATGCACCTGCTGGGCAACATGTGGTTCCTGTGGATCTTCGGTGACAACATCGAGGACGACATGGGCCACGTGAGGTATCTCCTGTTTTACGTCCTCACGGGCGTGGCGGCGTCGCTGGCGTTCGTGGCGCTCAACGCCACCGGCGAGGCCTCGCTCACCCCCTGCCTGGGGGCGTCGGGCGCCATCTCGGGCGTGCTCGGCGCCTACCTCGTGCTCCATCCGCAGCGGCGCGTGAGCGTGATGCTGCTGCGCATGGTGATGGACGTGCCGGGCTACGTGGCGGTGGGGATCTGGTTCCTGTTCCAGATCGTCAGCGGCCTGTTCGACCAGGGGGGCGGGGGCGGTGTGGCCTACTCCGCCCACATCGCCGGCTTCGTGGCGGGGATGATCCTCGCCAAGCCGATGAGCTACCAGAGCGTGCGCGAGGAGACGGACCCACTCGTGGTGCTGCGCCGGCGCGTCGGCTGACGGGGGCTGCGATGGCGCCCGATCCTGCCCCCTGGCACGCGCTCGTCGCCGCCGACGTGGCCGCCCGCCTGGCCACGGATCCCGTCCGCGGCCTCGGCGGTGGCATTGAGGGCCACGAAGGCCAGCGACGCGATCACCCCGCAGGCGATGTAGAA
>JBJTIV010000208.1:0-3209 GCA_046095145.1 Planctomycetaceae bacterium | reverse complement strand
CCGCGATGATCGCCTCCGGCGCGGGCGCCGCGGCGGCCGGCCAGTCGGCGTAGGCGACGGCGATGGCCTCGACCCGCGCGGGCAGGGCCGCCGCGAACAGGGCGAACGCGTCCGGCCACTCGGTCTCGGCGAGTCCCGCGGCCGCGCGACTCCCGGCGGCAGCGCGGCGACCACGTCGGCGGCGACGGCCGCCGGCTCCGCGCCGGCGGCGAGTTCGCCGCAGGCGAGCGTCCAGGGAGCGTGGCCCGCGACCGCGCCGGCCACCGCCGCCGCCGTCGCGGCCGATGCCGCCCCCAGCGGTCCGCGCCGCGGCTCCTTCACGTCGACGATCGAGGCGCCGCCGGCGAGGGCCTCCTCCGCCTCAGCGGCGTCGCGGACGCTCACGAGGAGGCCCGACCAGCGGCCCGGAGACCCGCTCATGGCGCCGCCTCCCCGTCGGCCGCCTCGCGCTTGGCCACGAGGAGCCGCTGCGAGATCGTCCGCGCCACCTCCGCGGTGAGCGGCTCGCACCAGCGGCCGTCGATGATCGCGTGGCCGTCGTGCCAGGTGCCCCAGGGGGCGAACGTGGGCCGCTCCCGCCAGTCCCGCGCCCGCTCGGCGAACCGGATCACGAGCGTGCCCACGCGCCGCGTCGGCCCCGGGACCTCGGCCGGCCCGCCCTCGGCCGCATGAACATCGTGCAGCACGGCCCCCCCGAGCGGCTGTGAGCCGGGGAACACGCATTCCACCACGGCCAGCGGCACCTCGGCCGTCGTCCACGGAGAGAGCCGCACGAGCAGCGCGTCGCCGCGCCGCCCGAGCCGCGGACCGGCCGCGACGACCGCCAGTGCCGCCGCCACGACGGCGGCCATGGCGAGCGCGGCCGCGAGCGGCCACACGGCGGCCGCACCGCGCGACGCCACGGCCGCGGCGAGCATGACTGCGAGTCCGCCGCACACCGCCGCGCCCGCCGCGAGCACCGGCCGCACGTTGCCCCGCAGCCAAATCTCCGCGCCCGCATGCCGCGCCTTTCCCCCGGTGCCGGCGGCCCCGTAGGCTGTCGCGACATCGCCGGCCCCGGCCACTGTCACCATGCACGACACTCCGCATCCGCCGGCCGCCCGCCGCGATCCCGCCCGCGCCGCGATCGGAATCGTGCTCGCCGGCTACCTGGTGGCGGCCGTCGTCGGCTGGCCCCAGCATGGTCGTGATTTGCTGGTGGCCGCACAAGCAGGCCACGGCGCGGCGGCCCATGGATCGCCCGACGACCACACGGATGCCGGACCGACCGCGCCGCCGCCGCTGACGGTGATCCCGTTCGCGCTGCTGCTGGCGGCGATCGCCATCCTGCCGCTCGTGCCGGCGGCGGCCCACTGGTGGGAGCACAACTCGAGCAAGCTGCTCGTGGCCGGCGGCCTGGGACTCGTCACGCTGGCCTACTACGCCTTCCTGCACCGCGGCCCCGTCGACCTCCACTTTCCGGCGCACGCGATCGTGCCGGCGCCGGCCGCCGGGCCGGCGTGGGCGGGGGCGGGAGCGGTGCTCGCCAACGCCCTGCTGGCGGAATACGTGCCGTTCATCGTGCTCCTGTTCGCGCTCTACGTGATCACCGGCGGCGTGCGGATCGAGGGCGACCTCGAGGCCACGCCGGCGGTGAACACCGCCTTTCTGGCCGCGGGCACCCTCGCGGCGAGCTTCATCGGCACCACCGGCGCGGCGATGCTCCTGGTGCGGCCGCTGCTGGAGACCAACCGGGAAAGGCGGCACGTGGTCCACACGCTGGTGTTCTTCATCTTCCTGGTGTGCAACTGCGGCGGCTGCCTGCTGCCGATCGGCGATCCACCGCTGTTCCTCGGCTACCTGCAGGGCGTCGACTTCTTCTGGACGCTGTCGCTGTGGCGGCCGTGGCTGGTGACCAACGGCCTGCTCCTGGCGATCTACTGGGTGTGGGACGCGTTCGCCGCCCATCCGCGCGAGACCTCCCGCGACCTCGCCCGCGACGCCCGCCAGGCCGGGCGGCTGCGGATCTCCGGCCTCTGGCTCAACGCCCCGCTCCTGGCCGGCGTGATCGCGGCCGTCGCCCTGCTCGATCCCTCGAAGGCCGTGCCCGGCACCGCCTGGCATCCCTGGCTGTTCCTCCGCGAGGCCGTGCTGCTCGGGCTGGTGGGCCTGTCGCTCGCCTGCGGCTCCCGCGAGATCCGCCGCCGCAACGGCTTCACCTACGGGGCGATCCTCGAGGTGGCGGCGCTGTTCGTGGGCATCTTCGTGTGCATGCAGCCGGCGCTCGCGCTGCTCGACGAGCACGGCGCGAGCCTGGGCCTGGAGTCGGCGCGGGCCTTCTTCTGGGCCACCGGCTCGCTGTCGAGCGTGCTCGACAACGCCCCGACCTACCTCGTGTTCTTCAAGACGGCCCAGGCCCTGCCGGCGACGGGGGCCATGATGGCCGGCGTGGACGAGACCCGGCTGGCCGCGGTGAGCCTCGGGGCCGTATTCTTGGGGGCGATGACCTACATCGGGAACGGCCCGAACTTCATGGTCAAGGCGATCGCTGAGCAGGCCGGCGTGAGGATGCCGAGCTTCTTCGGCTACGTGGCCTACTCCTGCGGCGTCCTGCTCCCGGTCTTCCTGCTGGTCTCGCTTCTGTTCCTGTGAGAAATCGCCACTCCCCCCGGCCCCCGCGGCACGAGCCCCGCGACGGCTTCGAGATCGTCGCCACCGAGCCGCACCTTCGCGACCTCGTGCGGAGGCTCGCGGACCTGCCCCACGTCGCCTTCGACACGGAATTCGTCTCCGAGCACACCTACCGCAGCCAGCTGTGTCTCGTGCAGGTGGCCGCCCCCGGCGTGCTCGCCGTGATCGACACGCTCGCCGTGCCCGAGCTCGAGCCCTTCTGGCGGCTGCTCGCCGCGCCCGGCCGCACCACGATCGTCCACGCCGGCCGCGAGGAGCTGGGCTTCATCCTCCAGGCGATCGACGCCCGGCCCGCCGCGCTGTTCGACGTGCAGGTGGCCGCGGGCCTCGTGGACCACGACTATCCGGCGGGTTACGCCGCGGTAGTGCGCCGGTTTCTCGGCCTGCCGACCAACAAGGGCGAGACACGCACCGACTGGCGCAAGCGGCCGTTGTCCGAGGCGCAACTGGCCTACGCCGTGGACGACGTCCGCCACCTCGAGGAGCTGTGGCGCACACTCGAGTCGCGGCTGGAGCAATTCGGCCGCACGGCCTGGATG
>JBJTIV010000207.1:0-3079 GCA_046095145.1 Planctomycetaceae bacterium | reverse complement strand
CCGCGGCGCGATGCCGTGACGCTCGGCCAACAGCACGCGGGCCAGTGCGACGCTCGTCCGCGAGCCCTCGTCGACCGCCAGCGTGGCCACCCGCTCCGGCGGCGTGCGGAAAAACAGCTTCACGCTCATCACCGGCCCGCGGCAGCCGATGCAGGCGTCGGAGACGATCCGGTGGCCGGCCGACCCGAACAGCTCGATCGCCGGCACGAGCGCCACGTCGAGCTCCCCGGCCGCCAGCCGGTCGGCCAGGCGGCTCGGCAGGTCGTAGCGGACGTCCACGCCCGCCGCGGCCAGGCCGTGGACGAGCGGCCGCGTGTTGAGGTACTGCACGGCCCCCACCCGCGCGGCGACGCGGCCAGGTTCACGGGGGTCGGCGGAACGTGCGTGGCGGATCATCATCGGCACGGCAGTGTGGGCGGCGGCGGCCAGAAGGGAAACCGCAGAACGTCGGCCGCCATAACCCGCCCGCGGGCCGCTCAGGGCTCGAGGCGGCGGAAGGCACGCAGGCCGAGCGCCAACGGCGCCAGCATGGCCACGAGCCCGGTGACGAGCACCAGGCCCAAGCAGGCCGCGTTGCCCTGCGGGCCGGCGACCCACGCCAGCAGCCGCCGCGAGGGATCGCCCCCCTGGCCCAGTGCCCGGGAGAGCAGTCCGACGTGGGTGGGCACCGCCGACAGGAGGACGACCACCATGATGAACAGCGAGCTGAGCACGAGGCACAGCGTGCCGCCGAAGCCCGACGAAATCTTCGCGGGCGACGACTCGCGCAGGTCCGGCATCCGGGCTCCCAGTCCGACGGCGATGCCCGACAGGCCGGCGCACAGCACGGCGCAGCAGAACTCGTGCTGCAGGATCATCGGCCAGCGGAGCCCGAGCATCGAGTCGCTCAGCAGCACCAGGAGCGAGCAGGGCACGAGGCCGCCGAGCAGCGAGAACACGAACTTCGACCACACGATCTGGTCACGGTGCACCGGCAGCAGCCCCAGGATCCAGAAGCGGCGACCCTCCAGGCTGATCATCGGGTAGACGAAGCGGGTCGTGAACGTCGACAGGATCAGGCCCACGACCGCCACGTTGAGGAAGCCGATCATCGACGCGTAGGCCGCGTTGTAGTGGAACGACCGCAGGTTGAGGAAATACAGGCTCAGCAGCCCGAAGAAGATGACGAACTGGGACCACTGCGACACGTCGCGGCGGAAGATCTGCAGATCCTTCACGAGCAGGAGCCGCAGCGGCCTGCCGAGCGCGGACCCCGAGCCGGCCAGGGCCCGATCGAAACAGCCCCTCCGCCGCCGCCGCCGCGCCGGCACCTCGCCCGAGAGCTCGCTGAACCCGCGGCGGTAGACGGCGCGGGCCAGCCAGCCGGCGAGCAGCTGCAGGAACAGGGCGTGGGCCACGAGCAGGGCCAGGAACCGGATGGCCTCGGCCCTGGCGGTGGCGGCGTCGCCGCCGTCGCGGCCGGCGCTGGCGGCCTCGATCAGGCCGCTCGAGAGCCACCAGCTCGGCAGCAGCTTCTGCTCGGTGACCGACAGCCTGGCGAACGCCCGCTCGAACCACGCCGGGGAGAGCGGGTCGGCCTGCGTGCGGCCGATGAACGACCAGCCCAGCCACACGGCGGCCAGGCACACCATCGCCACGGCGGCCGACAGCGCGTGCAGCCGCAGCCGGGGCATCCAGGCGACGAGCGCCAGGCAGCAGATCGCGCCCATGGCGGCCGGGATCACCGCGAACGCGACCATGAAGGGCAGCACGAGCGCGAAGTAGGGCCAGCCGGCGCCGTTGACGACCCCGTAAGCCACCAGCATCGGGCTGCCGAGCAGCACGAAGCCCCAGCAGGCGAACCACAGCGCCTCCTGGAACTTGTGGGCGAAGACCGACTCCGCGCGGGCGGGCAGCGTGAGCAGGAGCCGGGCCTCCGCCGACCGGTAGAGCCCGCCGTAGACGAGGATGCCGGCCGAGAACACGAGCATCACCATCAGCGAGGAGAAAAAGGTGTTGAACAACAGCGGCACCACCTCCGCGTGGAGCGATTCGAGGAACCGGAAGGCCTCGGCGAACAGCCCGTAGAGCGACGCCCAGAACATGGCGCTCAACACCGCCACCAGGCCCATCCGTAGCCGGGCGCCGGCGAGCATGCCGCGCAGCGTGTGCCAGGCCACGGCGGTGCGCAGCCGCAGGAACAACCGGGCCTCGGAGTCGGCCGTGAGCAGCGCCGTGGCCGGGCCGCCCGCGTCGGGCGGCGCCGGGCGGGCTCCGGAGACCGGGGTCACGGCAGCGCTCCCGGCGGCTCGCGGCGGCGCGGCGCGGTGAGCTCGAGGTACAGCTGCTCGAGGCTCGTCGCTTCGAGCGCCATCTGCTCCCGCAGCTCCGGCACCGTGCCGAGGAACCGCAGCTGGCCGCGGACCATGATGCCCACGCGGTCGGCCATCTCCTCGGCCATGGCCAGCGTGTGCGTCGACATGAACACCGTCATCCCCTCGCGGGTCCGCTCGGCGAGCAGGTCCTTCACGATCCGCACGCTCCGGGGATCGAGGCCCACCATCGGCTCGTCGAGCACGAGCACGTCGGGATCGTGGAGCAGCGACGCCGCGAACACGATCCGCTGCCGCATGCCCAGCGAGCAGCTCTCGCACAGCTCGTCGGCGAAGTCGGCCAGCTCGAAGTGCTCGATCTCGCGGTCGATCCGCGACTCCGCCAGCCGCCGGGGCATCCCGAACATGTCGGCGATGAACCAGAGGAACTCGCGGCCGGTGAGCTTGTCGTAGAGGCAGGGCTCGTCGGGGACGTAGCCCACGTGGAGGTGGGCGGCCCGCGGGTCGCGGACCACGTCGTGGTCGCAGACCCGGATCGTGCCGCGGGTCGGCTGCAGCAGGCCGACGAGCATGCGGATCGTCGTGGTCTTGCCGGCGCCATTGGGGCCCAGGAGTGCGAACAGTTCGCCGCGCGGGATCGCGAGCGTGAGGTCGGCCACGGCGACCTTCGGACCGTACGTGCGGGTGACGTGGGCGAATTCGATCACGGCGCGGCCTCCTGCGGCTCGTCGGCCTTCGCTTCCTCGAGGGCCGCCGTGGCCGCGAGC
>JBJTIV010000206.1:0-2120 GCA_046095145.1 Planctomycetaceae bacterium | reverse complement strand
ATCCTGGAGCGCAGCCCCGCCGGCCTCGCTCATTTTCGGCGTCGCACTTTCGCGGCTCGCGCCATCGGCCGGGAAGCGCTGCCATCCGTCGGTGACACCCTGACCGATCGCTGAGGCGAGCGTCACGGGAGATGGGAGCACGCGGCTCACGAGCCGTTCATCAGCTCGGCGGTGAGAAGTGAAGAGGCAAGTTTCCTCTTGTCACTGACTGTGTGGTGAATGCGGTGACAGGACGGAACGTGTCAATGACTTTGAGACACCTGCGGAACGAATTTACTGTCGCGCGGTAGCTCCAGTGTGCGGACTTGCGGCTTGTTTTCGGGCGGGTTGATCCAGACCTCTGCTGCTGGCTTGAGGGGCCTTGGGAGGCCGTGGACGAACCGCTCCGGGTGCCGGGCGTGGGCGGCGGCTAGCACCGAGGCGCGCGATGCGATGGCTGCGTCGGCGTGGCCGGTGTGGACGACCGCCGGCGTCAAGAGGCCGATGCCCCAGTGACGGTGCTCGTCATTGTGCCAGTCGAAGAACCGGCGGCAGAAGTCGAGGCCGTGGTCATAGCCGGCGAACCGATCCGGGAAGTCAGGCCGGTACTTGAGTGTCTTGAACTGGCTTTCGGAGAAGGGGTTGTCGTCGCTGACGTGGGGTCTGCTGTGCGACTTCGTCACGCCGAGGGTGGCCAGGAGCTGGGCCACGGCCTGGGATCGCATGGCCGGGCCGCGATCGCTGTGGATCGTGAGCTGATCTCGATGGATACCCTCCTTGACGAGCGTCTCACGGATCAGCCGTTCGGCGAGGTGCTGGGATTCCCGGTGGGCGAGCATCCAGCCCACGACGTATCGGCTGTAGATGTCGAGGATCACGTAGAGGTAGTAGTAGGTCCACTTGGCCGGCCCCAGGAGCTTCGTGATGTCCCAGGTCCAGACCTGGTTCGGGGCCGTGGCCACGAGCTGCGGCTTGGCATAGGGGGGATGCCGCAACTGATTGCGGCGTTCGCGGACCTCCTGATTGGCCTCGAGGACGCGGTACATCGTGCGGATGGAGCAGAGATAGGTGCCCTGGTCCAGAAGTTTCGCGTAGGTTTCGGCCGGGGCCTGGTCGGCGAATGGCTCACTGTGGAGGACGTCCAGCACTTGCTTGCGTTCCTCCCCGCTCAAGGCGCGAGGCGGCACCGGCCGTGGCTTGGGGGCCGCGGCAGATTTGGGCTGGCGATGCCGGGAGACCGTCGCCCGCGGCACGCCGACGGCCGCGCACGCGACGGATGTCCCCACGGCTGGGGCGAGTTCCTCGACCGCTTTCATGGCTCTTTCACGTAGTCGTGTGGCGGCAGTTCGATCCCCAGGATCTCGGAGAGTTTTTTTTGGACGTCGAGAATGGCCTCCGTCCGACGCAGCTTCCTCATGAGCTTCGCGTTCTCCCGGACCAGCCGCTGGTTCTCGGCCACAAGCTCCGCGTTCGGATCGGGCTTCCGGCCGCGCCGCTTGGGTACGAGGCCGGCGAGCGCCGCCTCGTCCCGCTGCTTTCGCCACACGGACAGGTGCGATGAGTAGAGGCCTTCGCGCCGCAGCATGGCTCCAACCTGCCCGGGCTCGGTGAGTTGATCCGCCTCCCGGAGGATGCGGGCCTTGTACTCGGCGTCGAAGCGTCGCCGCACCGGCCTCTCCGGCACCGCGGGATCGGGCCGCTGTTGCCCGTTGCTCCCGGCCCGCGGCCCACTCCCTCCCGCCCCCGCGGCGGCCGCGGTGGTGGTCGGAATTCCAGTCGGGCCAGGCCCTCCTTCCATTCCGACCACCACCGCCTCTTCGGTACCCAACATCCTGTGGTTTTCCATCTCCTGACCTCTTGGCCCTCTACTGTAATAGGGGAAGGGCAGGTGTCTCACCTATCATTGGCACAGAGGGCCGCCCACAGCCTGCCACCCTTCGCAACTGCGATGCTCGGCACGCCGGTGCAGGTGCGCTTGGCCCGGGCGTAAGCCGCGGACTGTGTGGGCCGTCTCAGACTTCATTTGCTCTCTTTTGGGCGCTGTGCGCTTCCCGCTTGTTTGGCTTTGACGAAGTCGAGAAGCGTGTCGCTGCTCTCGCGGCTGTAGTGTGCGGGCTTGGAGGCCACGCAGGTGTCGTGGG
>JBJTIV010000205.1:0-5488 GCA_046095145.1 Planctomycetaceae bacterium | reverse complement strand
CTCGTCGCGCTCACGGCCCCCGCGGGCAAAGCGGCGGTTCCGCGCGTGGCGGCGCGGGGCGGCACGCCGCGGGTCATGGAGCTATCGTCCGCCTCGTTCGCGCTCGGCCTGGGCACGCCCGACGTCGCCGATCCGCGGCCGCTCGATCACGCCGGCGAGGTGGTGGCCGCCGCCGGCTGCCTGTTCCACCGGCCGCCCGCGGCCGATCCGCGGATCGACTGGGTCGTGCCGCACGCCGCCCAACCCGTTTGCCTCGCGCTCGCGGAGGGCATCGCGTGGGACGCGGCTCCGGCGGGATCGGCGGGCTTCGAGGCGGCGCGGGCCGACGGCACCGTGTCGCTCGACGACCTCGCGCGGGCGCTGCTCGCGGCGTGCAATCCCGCGGCGACCGCGTTCGTCGCCGTCGGCGAGATCCACGGCCTCGTGGGGGTCGAACTCGTGCGGCCGCTCGCGGCGGCCACGGCCGACGACCACCCGCGGGCGGGCAGCGCCGCCGTCGCCGCCCGGTGGCTCTCGTTCTCGCGGGAGCCGGTGCACGCCCGGCGGACGGCGCTCGTGGTGGGCGTGGCCGCGGCGACCGTCCCGGCCGACGCGGCGCTCGCCGCCGCGGTGCGGCCGCTCGACCCGGCCGGCGACCCGGCGCTCGTCGGTCACGCCCACGCGGCCGTGTTCGCCTTCCGTCCGGTGCGGCGCGAGCCCGGCGACCTCGCGCCGCTCGTGGCGTCGCTGGCCTCGGCACCGCCGCTGGCCGTGATGCACCTGCTCGCCGACCCCGCGCCGCTCGTGGGCTCCGGGAAGTCCGAGTTCGTGCGGGGCGCGGCCTGGTTCTGGCCGCTCGACGCCGGGGGCGGCGCCCCATGAGCATCCTGCTGGCCACGTGGATCTTCGGCACGGCCCTGGGGCTCACGGCCCTGGGCGTGTTCGTCAGTTACCGGCTGTTTTCCTTTCCCGACGTCACGACCGACGGCTCGTTCACGCTGGGCGCGGCGGTGGCCGCCGTGCTCATCGTGGCGGGCGTGCACCCGGCGTGGGCGACGCTCGCGGCGGTCGCCGCCGGCGGGGCGGCCGGCGTCACGACGGGCGTCATCCACGCGCTGCTCGGCGTGCCGCCGCTGCTCTCGGGCATCCTGGTGACGACGGCCCTGGCGAGCGTGAACCTCGTCGTCATGGGCCGCAGCAACATCCCGCTCACGCAGAACCCCACGCTGGCCTCGATCGCCGAGGCCCGGCTCGCCCCGCTCGCGGAGCGCGTGGGCTTCGCACCGCAGGACGCCGGCGACGCGGGCGTGCTCGCCGCGCTCGTCGTGGTCGTGGCCGCGGCCGTCGCGGGCCTCTACCTCTTCTTCCGCACGAGCCTCGGCACGGCCATGCGGGCCGGAGGCGACACCGCCACGATGGCCCGGGCCCTCGGCCGCGACACGCGGCTGCTCGTGATCTCGGGGCTGGCGATCGCCAACGGGCTCGTGGCGGCGTCGGGCGCGGTCGTCGCCCAGTACCAGCGGTTCGCCGACGTGCAGATGGGCCTGGGCATGGTGGTGTGGGGCATGGCCAGCGTGTTCCTCGGCATCGCGCTCACCGGCAGCACCCGCCTCGGCGGCGCGCTCGTGGCGACCGTCGTGGGCAGCGTGGCGTTTCGCCTGCTCGTGGCCGCCGCGCTGCGGGCCGGGCTCCATCCGGACTGGCTCAAGTTCGCGACGGCCGTGGTGGTGCTCGCGGCGCTCGTCGCGCCCGGCCTCGCCGCCCGCCTGCGGCCGCGGGCTCGACCTGCCCGCGTCGGCGGGGAGGCACGGTGAACACCATGCTCGACATCCGTGACGGCGTCGTGGAGTTCGCGAGCCCGGGCGGGCCGGTCGTGCGCGCGGTGGACGGCGTCACGCTCTCCCTCGCGCCGGAGTCGTTCGTCGTGGTGGTCGGCACGAACGGGTCGGGCAAGAGCACGCTGCTCGGCGCCGTGGCCGGGACGGTGCCGCTCGACTCGGGCTCGATCGCGATCGCCGGCCACGACGTCACGCGGTGGCCCGAGCATCGGCGCGCGGCGCTGGTCGGCCGGGTGTTCCAGGATCCGCGGGCCGGCACGGCGGGGTCGCTGACCGTGCTCGAGAACCTGGCCGTGGCGGCGCGGCGCGGCCGGTCGGTGGGCCTCGACTGGGCCACGTCGCGCACGCTCCGCGACGAGGCGGCCCGGCGACTGGCGGCGCTCGTGCCCGGGCTCGAGGGCCGGCTCGACCAGCCGATCGGCTCGCTCTCCGGCGGCCAGCGGCAGATCGTCACGCTGCTCATGGCCACCTGGCACCATCCGGACCTCCTGCTGCTCGACGAGCACACCGCGGCGCTCGATCCGGCGGCGGCCGACCGCGTGATCCAGGCCACGGCGCGGATCATCCGCGAGAGCCGGCTCACCGCGCTCATGGTCACCCATTCGCTCGTGCAGGCGGCCAATCTCGGCGACCGGCTGATCCTCGTGCACCGCGGCCGCATCGCGCTCGACGTGTCGGGTCCGGCCAAGGCGCGGCTGGCCGCCGACGACATCGCCGGCCGCTTCGACGCCCTGCGCCGCACCGACCAGCTCGACGACGCCGCGGCCCGGGCCCTCGCGGATCTCTACGTCTGATCCGCCGGCACGAACGGGCGGAGGACGTCTCGGGCGGTCCGCAGGGCCCGCTGGCGGCCCTCGAGCGAGCGGCCGAACGACTCGTCCTCGACCTCGATGCACACCGGGCCGTCGTAGCCCATGCGGGCGAGCTCGCCCATGACTCGCCCCCAGTCGATCTCGCCGGCGCCCGGAATGCACGGCTGATGCCAGCGGGTGGGGAAGTCGAAGCGGCCCACGTCGGCCATCGCCCGGCGGTCGAGCCGCACGTCCTTGGCGTGCACGTGGAAGATCCGGTCGGCGAACTCGGCCAGCGGCGCGACCGGGTCGATGTCCTGCAGCACGAGGTGGGAGGGGTCGTAGTTGAGGCCGAAGGCCGCCGAGCCGATGTCGGCGAAGCCGCGGCGCCAGATGGCCGGCGAGATGAACAGGTTCTTGCCGCCGGGCCATTCGTCGCCGGTGAACAGCATCGGGCAGTTCTCGATCCCGATCCGCACGCCCCGCTCCTCGGCCAGCCTCACGAGCGGCCGCCAGGTGTCGAGGAACCGCGGCCAGTTGTCGTCGACCGTGCGCCGCCAGTCGCGGCCCGCGAACGTGTTCACCCGGTCGAGCCCGAGCAGCGCCGCGGCCTCGATCACGCGGCCCAGGTGGGCGGTCGCCGCGGCCGCCACGGCGGGATCGGGGTCGAGCGGGTTGGGGTAGTAACCCAGGCCGCTGAGCGCCACGCCGTGCCTCCGGCAGGCGGCCTGCACCTCGTCGGCCCGGCGTCGCGAGAAGTCGGTCACGTCGACATGCGTGACGCCGGCGTACTTCCGCTCCGGGGGCCCCGGCGGCCAGCACATCGCCTCCACGCAGGCGAAGCCCTCGGCCGCGGCGCAGGCCAGCACCCCGTCGAGGTCGAGGTCGGCGAGGATGGCGGTGACGAAGCCGAGTTGCATGGCCCGCGGTGTCGAGGGCGAAGGAGCCTCATGCGTCGCGGCGAGTCGGCCGCGGGCGGGCGTCGGACGGAGAGTATAGGGATGCCGACGGACCCGGGAGTCGTGCGGTATAACGCGGCCATGCCCGACACGGCGACCGTCCCTCATCTGCGGCACACGCCATGACGACCATGCCGAGCATGTCGCCGGCGACGATGCCCCTCGGCGCGCTCCTTCGCCGCGCCGGCCCGTCGCTCGTGCTGCTCGTGGGCGGCTCGCTGCTCCTCCTGGCCACCGACCGCGCCGGGACCGCGCGGCGACTGAAGGCGATCGGCGTGCTCCAACAGACGTCGAGCGTGGTGCTCGACGACGCGGTCCGCGGCATGCTCGACGGTCTCGCCGAGCGCGGCTGGAAGCAGGGCGAGACCTGCACGATCCAGCGCTACAACGCCGAGGGCGACGTGGGGCAGGCCAACGCCATCGCCCGCGAGATCGCGGGCGGCCCCTTCGACGTGGCGTTGACCTCGAGCACGCCCTCGATGCAGGCGCTGGCCAATGCCAACGCGTCGGGCCGGGTGCTCCACGTGTTCGCCGCGGTGGCCGACCCGTTCAGCGCCGGCGTGGGGCTCGATCGGGCCGACCCGCTCGTGCATCCGCGGCACCTGGTGGGCTACGGCAGCCTCGCGCCGACGCACTTCACGTTCCAGGTCGCGAGGCGGCTCAATCCGACGCTCGCCCGCGTGGGCGTGGTGCACAACCCCGCCGAGTCGAACTCCCGTCGCTTCATGGAACTGGCCCGGGCGAGCTGCAGCCGCCTGGGCATCGAGCTGCTCGAGAGCCCGGTGGAGAACTCGGCCGGTGTCGTCGAGGCGGTGAAGGCCACGCTCGCCCGGGGCGCGGAGGCCATCTTCATGCCGGGCGACACGACGGTGATGAACGCCGTCGACGCGGTGATCGCGGCGGGTGCGAAGGCCGGCGTGCCGGTGTTCTCGGTCAACCCGGGCGTACCCGACCGGGGCACGCTCTTCGACGTGGGCTTCGATTTCCACCAGGTGGGCCTCGCTGCAGGCCGCCTCGCCGCCGACCTCCTCGACGGCACCGACCCGGCCACGGTGCCGATCCGCGAGACGGCCGAGGTCATCCCGCCCCGCCTGTTCGTGAACCTCGCCGCGAAGGGCGTGGACTACTCCCGCTGGCGGATCCCCGACGACCTGCTCGCGCAGGCCGCCTTCGTGATCGACGCCGAGGGCGTGCACGAGAAGCCGGCAGCCGTCCTCCTCGGCCCGTTCACCGAGGCTGAATAAGCGGGCGCCAGAGTCGAGGAGGCGAGGGGCTGCCCACTGCCCAACCTTCACGCCCGGGCTCGGCATCCTGCCGCCCCGGGCTTTGCCGGCCTCCGCCGGCTGGTGGCAATCCGGCCCTCCGGGCCTGGCGTTTCTTGTGAGTTGGTGATCAATCCGAAGGAAGCCCCAAGCGCGAGCGCGGGGAATGTGGTGCTTCACCTCGACGAGCCACCGCGTGACCACACCAGCCCGCCACCCGCTCTCCCGTCGCTCGCGCTCCGGGCTTCCCGAGAGCATGCCTCCCGACCTCGTATGCGAAAGCGAAGGCGGGGGCTCGGTGCGAGGATCGCGAGCCTTGCGGCGCTTCGCCGCTCGCGAGCGAACTCGTACCGGCCCCAAGCCGAGCGGTTTCATCGTGTCGAACGCCCTGCCAAAACGGCACCGGGTTGCTCAGGACCTCGTCGCACCACCGGGGAAATCCCCGCGTTTCCCGGCGAAAACCCCTCCCGGGCCCCGACGGCACGCCGGTTGCATCCTCCCGGAGCGACCGTTCAACGGCCTGCCACCACTCCGTATCCCGTCCCCATCCGCGACCCCTGAAGGAGCACTTCCCCGTGGCCAAACAGATGGTGTTCGACGACGAGGCCCGCCAGCCGCTGCTCGCCGGCGTTTCCAAACTCGCCCGCGCGGTGAAGAGC
>JBJTIV010000204.1:0-3178 GCA_046095145.1 Planctomycetaceae bacterium | reverse complement strand
CCAGGTCACGTCGTACTCGCGGAAGATGTCGCAGAGATCCTCGAAGTGCGTGTAGAGCGGGTTTTGCTGGCGGTGGGTCATCATCCAGCGGGCGACGAGGGCGCCGCCACGGCTGACGATGCCGGTGATCCGGTGCATCGTCAGGTGGAGGTGCTCCTGGAGCAGGCCGGCGTGGACGGTCCTGTAGTCCACGCCCTGGCTCGCCTGCTTCTCGCACATGTCGAGGAAGTGCTGCGGCTTCATGTCCTCGATGTCGCCGCCGAGCTCCTCGAGCATCTGGTAGATCGGCACGGTGCCGATCGGCACCGGGGAGGCGGCGATGATGGCCTGGCGGATCCGGTCGATGTCCTTCCCGGTGGACAGGTCCATCACGGTGTCGGCGCCGTAGTGCACGGCCATGTGGAGCTTCTGGAGCTCCGTCTGCTCGTCGCTCGTGACCGCCGAGTTGCCGATGTTGGCGTTGATCTTCGTGAGGGCGGCGATGCCGATGGCCATGGGCTCGAGCCGCTGCGCCAGGTGCACGCGGTTGGCCGGGATCACCATCCTGCCGCGGGCCACCTCGCTCCTGATCAGCTCCTCGGGCAGGTCCTCGCGCGCGGCGACGAACTTCATCTCCGGCGTGATCTCGTTCGCGCGGGCCGCCTCGAGCTGGGTCATGTCACGTGTCTCCGCACAGGGCATCTCGGGAAGGAAGATACTTTATCAAAGCGATTCCCCTCCCGCCCAATGACCCCTGGTCACCGGGGCTTGAGATATTCGAGGACCGCGGCCTTCTCGGGCTCGGTGAGCGCGTCGGGGAAATCGTGGCCGGCGGCGCTCTTGCCGGGCTTCCGCGTGTCGAACCACGTCCGCCGCGCGGCGGCGGTGAGCCTGCCCTCGGGCGGCGCGGCGCGCTCCTCCACCTCGAGGCCCATGCGGGCCGCGTCGTAGCCCGTCGGCGTGCGCCGCCAGACGACCGGCCGCTCGGCGGGATGCAGCACGTGCCAGAGCGTGGGCACGGAGCCATTGTGGAAGTAGGGGGCGCTGGCCCACACGCCGTCGAGCGGCGGGGCCACGTAGCCCTCGCCCGCCGCCCGCGACGCGAGTTCCGCGCCGTCGGCGCCGTGGTGCCCGAACCACGAGGCGTGCAGGGCCGACCGCTGCTCCACCGTGAGCGCGTCGAGCCGCACGCGGTCGGTGCCGACCTCGTCGATGGCGACGAGACGCTCGGGATACGCACCGTCCGGCCCGTAGGTGCCGTGGCATGCCGCGCAGTGGTCGGCGAACACGGCCGCGCCGCGGGCCGCGAGGCCGTGGTCGACCGGTCCCGTCCAGCGCGGCGGCTCCAGGCTGGCGATCCAGGCCTCGATGTCGCGGAAGTCGTCCTCCCAGGCGGCGAACTGCTCGGGTCCGTTCTCCTTCACGAGCAGGAACTGCATCAGGGCCCGGTGGCCCTTGGCGGCGAAGCCGTCGGCATACAGGCTGCGCCGCGTGCGGTAGTGCCACCAGGCCGGGGCGTCCATGTCGTGATGCATGAGGTCGAACCGGGGCGGCCGCTGGACGAGATTGAGGTCGGCGTCGCGGTGCCGCATGAGGGCCACGCCGAACACCACGGCGTTGGTGGTGCCGTTGGTCGTGCCCAGCGGCAGGAGCAGGGAGCCCAGATCCATGTGGCCGAGCGGCTTCCGCTGCCGCACCTTCACGAGGCGGACCTCCTCGGTGAGCGTCTCGAGCGCGTACGTGCTGTTGGGCACCCCGGGAAGCGCGCGGCCGCCGACCTGTCCCTGGTGGCAGGCCAGGCAGGTCATCGTCCAGCGGCCCGCGCCGTCGACCACGTACTGCAGCGACCGCGACGGATCGTCGGGACGCGGCGTGAGGCCGTAGCGCTCGAGCGCCATCCGCCGTCGCTCCTCCACGCCGGCCGCCTCGGCCCGCGACTTCAGCGGCTCCTCCCACGTCGTCCACAGCTCGTCGAACACCTCCTGGTCGAAGTCGGCGGGCAGGTAGGCCCGCGACAGGAGAGGTTCACGGCCCCGCGCGGGGTCGCCCGACGACGCGCCGGCCGCGTGCGCGCCGAGAACCATCGCCGCGAGCACCACGAGGCATGCGATCCGGCCCCATCGGGCCGATCGCCATTCGACTCCCGAGACTCCCATGGCATACTTTCTCTGCACGGTCGCGTCGCGCCGTCGCATTGTAGGCCGCGCCTCGCCTGCGTCATCCCGCCCGGCCCGCCGCCCATGGCCACCGCGAACCCGATCCTGATCCCCGAACTGCGCGGCATGCTCGCCGAGGGCGACGTGGCGGGGCTCCGCGAGGTGGCCGAGGAACTGCACCCCGCCACGGTGGCCGAGTTTTCCACGGGGCTCGACGACCAGGAACTGTGGCGGTTCCTCGACGCGCTGCCCGTCGAGCGGCAGGCGGAGGTGTTTCCCTACTTCCCGATGCCCCGCCAGGTGGAGCTCGTGCAGGCCGGCGACCGGCCGCACCTGGGCGCGCTCCTGGAATGGATGGCGCCCGACAACCGCGCCGACCTCCTGCGGGAGCTCGATCCGGAGCTCGTGGAGGCGATCCTGCCGCTCGTGGCCAAGGCCGAGCGGCACGACATCCGCATGCTCCTCTCCTGCCCGGAGGACTCGGCCGGGGCGCTGATGACCACCGAATACGCCTCGCTGCCGGCCGACATCACGGCGGGCGAGGCGATCGCCCGGCTGCGGTCGCAGGCGCCCGACAGCGAGTCGAGCTACTACATCTACGTGCTCGACGCGGAACGCACGCTCGTGGGCTTCGTGTCGCTCCGCGACCTGATCCTGGCCAAGCCCACGGCCCTCGTCGCCGACCTCATGCAGCGCGACGTGATCAGCGTGCGGGTCGAGGAGCCGCGCGACCGGGTGGTCGAGAAGCTCGCCCGCTTCGACTTCATCGCCATCCCCGTGGTGGACGACCGCAACCGGCTCGTGGGCATCGTCACCCACGACGACGTGCTCGACGCCGTCCGCCAGGAGGCCACCGACGAGGCCCAGCGGATCGCCGCCATCGCCCCGCTCCGCGAGAGCTACCTCGAGGCGGCGCTCCTCACGATGACCTGGAAGCGCGGCGTGTGGCTGGCGATCCTGTTCGCGACCGCCGCCGTGACGGCCATGGTGCTGGCGAAGTCGCCGCTGAACCACGCGTGGCTCATCGCGTTCATTCCGCTCGT
>JBJTIV010000203.1:0-8500 GCA_046095145.1 Planctomycetaceae bacterium | reverse complement strand
CCTCGAACGGGCCTATGCAACGATGCGGCGGTCCTGAATAATCGTTCACGACGGCGTGGGCCGTCGCCCACCTTCTCCGGCCTCGGATTCGGCGGCCGGTTCCCCTTGCATGGCAGCAGCGCCCCCAGTGTCCACACCCGCACCCGCCGGCACCCGCCGCACTGACATCCGCACCATCGCGATCATCGCCCACGTCGACCACGGCAAGACCACGCTCGTCGACTGCCTCCTCCAGCAGAGCGGCCAGTTTCGCGCCAGCCAGCTCTCCGAGCGGATGCTCGACTCCAACGACCTGGAGAAGGAGCGGGGCATCACGATCCTCGCCAAGAACATCGCGGTGGAGTGGAAGGGCACGAAGATCAACATCATGGACACCCCCGGCCACGCCGACTTCGGCGGCGAGGTGGAGCGGGTGCTGCGGATGGCCGACGGGGCGCTCGTGCTCGTCGACGCCGCCGAGGGGCCCATGCCGCAGACGCGGTTCGTGCTCTCCAAGGCCCTCGAATGCCGGCTGCGGCCGGTGGTCGTGATCAACAAGATCGACCGGCCCGACGCCCGGCCGCACGAGGTGCTCGACGAGGTCCTGGGACTGTTCCTCGAACTCGGCGCCGACGACGACCTCGCCGACTTTCCCTTCGTCTACGCCTCGAGCCGCGGCGGGTACGCCTCCCACGACCCGGCCGTCCGCGAGGGCACGATGGAGCCGCTTCTCGACCTCGTGCTCGAGAAGATTCCCGGCCCGCTCGTCGACCAGACGGCGCCGCTGCGGATGCTCGTCACATCACTCGACTGGAGCGACTACGTGGGCCGGATCGCGATCGGCCGCATCGAGTCGGGAACGCTCGCGAAGGCCTCGCAGGTGGTGCGGTCCACGGCGGCGGGCGGGCTCGAGCCGGCGAAGCTCGTGGGCGTGCAGGTGTTCGACAAGATCGGCCGCGTGGACGTTGAGCAGGCGACGGCGGGCGACATCGCGGCGGTGGCCGGCATCGAGGACATCGAGATCGGCGACACGATCTGCGATGCCGCCGACCCCCGCCCGCTGCCCCGGCTGACCGTCGACGAGCCCACCCTCTCGATGGTGTTCGGCATCAACACCTCGCCCCTCGTGGGCCGCTCGGGGAAGTTCCTCACCACGCGGCACCTCCGCGACCGGCTCGACAAGGAACTCGAGAAGAACGTGGCCCTGCGGGTGGAGCCGATCGAGGGCTCCGAGCAGTTCTCGGTGAGCGGCCGCGGCCTCCTCCATCTCTCGGTGCTCATCGAGACGATGCGGCGCGAGGGCTTCGAGCTCTCCGTGGGCAAGCCGCGGGTGATCCTGCACCGCGAGGCGGGCCGCACGCTCGAGCCCTTCGAGACGCTCGTCGTGGAGGTGCCCCACGACAAGCTGGGACCCGTGATGGAGCTGACGGGCTCCCGCCGCGGGCAGCTCGTCCACATGGGCTCGCGGGGCGAGTTCGCCCACACGGTGTTCTCCATTCCCGCCCGCGGCCTGATCGGCCTGCGGACCCGGGTGCTCAACGCCACCCAGGGCACGGCGATCATGCACCACCGCTTCGAGAAGTGGAGCCCCCTGGAGGGCGAGGTGGCGGGGCGGGCCAACGGCGTGCTCGTGTCGATGACGGCGGGCAAGGCGGTGGCCTTCGGCCTCGACGGTCTCCAGGAGCGGGCTGACCTCTTCATCGAGCCCGGCGACGAGGTCTACGAGGGCATGATCTGCGGCGAGAACGCCCGCGCCGAGGACATGACCGTGAACCCCACGAAGGAGAAGAAGCTGACGAACATGCGGGCCACGGGAAGCGACCGCAACATCCTCTTGAAGCCGCCGCGACGGATGTCGCTCGAGGAGGCCCTCGAATACATCGAGGAGGACGAGCTCGTGGAGGTGACGCCGGCCGTGATCCGCCTGCGGAAGATCCTGCTCTCCGAACACGAGCGGCGGAAGCAGTCGCGGCAGAAGGCGGCCGCGGTGTAGCTTCTTCACGCCCGGGCTCGGCATCCTGCCGACCCGGGCTTGGCCGGCCTCCGCCGGCTGGTGGCAACTCGGCCCTCCGGGCCTGGTGCGTGAGGTGGTGCTACCACGCGACGCGACCTCCCGAAGGAAGCCCCACGCGCTGAGCGCGGGGATTGCGGGAGGAAACGCCGGACGGTTCAGCGGTGGCCAAACGACGATGCCACCCGCTCTCCCGTCGCTTGCGCTCCGGGCCTCCTGGCGGGATGCCGTGCCGCTCCGCGGAGGACCCTCCGCGGCTGCGGGCCTTTGCCCGCCCCGGCGGCCGGCGGCCGCGGTAGACGTCGGCCGGACGGGCGGCTATTGTGTGGGACTGCGCGGGACGACGACTCGGCCCGCCGGATCGATCACGACGACGGAGTTGGCATGGTCAAGTTGACGGTACGGGATCGCGAAAGCATCCAGGAGGCGGTCCGCCGCTTCCGCAAGTTGGTGGAGCGCAGCGGCATCAAGAAGGAGATGCGCCGCCGCGAGTTCTTCGAGAAGCCCAGCGAGACCAAGCGCCGGGCCCGCCTCCGCGCCGAGCGCCGCACGAAGCGGAATCGCCTGCTGGGCGTGTGAGCCTCGCGCTCCGCGGCCATGCAAGCCCCCGGCGGGAGCCGGGGGACTCCGGGTGAGAACATGATCCCGCATGCCATGCGCAGGCGGTCTCGCCCCACGGCCCGGAGTTCCGTCGAGGAGCCGGAAAAGTCCGGCGCGGTCTCGCCCAAGGGCCCGGAGTCCCGTCGCTTCCGCTCCGGGCTTGGATGACAGGGCTTTCGTCCTTCACCGCCAGTCGAGGGCCACGTCGAGCCACGGGGCGGCGTGCGTCATCCAGCCGGTGCTGACGCGGTCCACGCCCGTCGCCGCGATGGCGGCCACCGTCTCGGGGCGGATGCCGCCCGAGGCCTCCAGCACCACGCCGGCCGCCTCGCGGTCGCGGAGCGCGACGCAGCGGCCCAGATCGTCGGGCCGCATGTTGTCGAGCAGCACGACGTGCGGCCGCTCGGGCAGCACCTGCTCGAGCTGCGCGAGGGAGTCGACCTCCACCTCCACCACCATCGCCTCCCAGCGCGACGGTGGAAACGTGCGGCGGACGAACTCGTGCGCCCGCCGGACGGCGTCGGCGGGAGAGCGGCCCGCGGCGGCCAGGGCGCCGAGGTGGTTGTCCTTCACGAGGATGGCGTCGTAGAGCCCGAGGCGGTGGTTCCATCCGCCGCCGGCGCGGACCGCGTATTTGTCGAGCAGCCGCCAGCCGGGCACGGTCTTGCGGGTGTCGTAGACGCGGCAGCCCGTGGCCGCCACCGCATCGACGAGCCGGCGGGTGGCGGTGGCCACGCCCGACAGCCTGCCGAGCAGGTTGAGGATCACCCGCTCGGCCGCCAGCACGCTCCGCGTGGCGCCCGAGAGCCTGGCCACGACGGTGCGGGCCGCGACCGCCGTGCCGTCGGCCACGAGCGGCTCGAACCGCAGGCCCGGATCCGCGACACCGGCCACGACCGCCGCGGCGGGCAGGCCGGCGATCACGCCGGCCGTGCGGACCACCACGTCGAGCGCGCTCGTCGCCCCGGCGTCCACGAGCGCCACGCTCGTCCAGTCGCACTCGTGGCCCAGGTCCTCCGCGAACCACGCCGGCGCGGCCGCGGCCACGTGCTCGGCCAAGTGTCCGTCCCAGTCGAGCTGGCGAACCTCCGGGCAGCCCCGCTGCCCGACGCGGCCGGCGATCGGCGTGGTCATGGTGGCGAGGGCGGCTCGGCGGGGGCGGCGGCAGGAGGGATGCGGTATCGTAGCAGGCGGAGGAGACCATCATGCACGCAGGCAACGAGACGCAGTCCCTGCTCCCGGCCCGCTCGCAGCCGCTGTTCGCCCTCGCCGTGGCCGTGGCACTCGCGGCCATGGCCGTCTGGTACGTGGCGGCGGGAGGATTCGACGGCGGACTCGTCCACCACGACGCCGCGCCGGCCGGTGAGACCGGCTTCACGGTGAACGTGAACGCGGCGGCCGCCGCGGAGCTCGCGCAGCTGCCCGGACTCGGACCGGCGACGGCCGCGCGGATCGTCGATCACCGCCGCGCCCACGGGCCGTTCACGAGCGTCGACGCGCTGCTCGAGGTGCCGGGCATCGGGCCCGCCACGCTCGAGGGCATGCGGCCGCACCTGCGGCCGATCCGGGCGGCCACACCGTCCGCGGCGGCGGACGAGCGGTGAGACCGATGCCCCCCGTCACGCCCCTCCGGTCCGGCCTGTTCGAGCTCGTGGCCCCCTACGAGCCGGCGGGCGACCAGCCGGCCGCCATCGACGCGCTCGTGCGCGGCGTGGAGGAGGGCAGGGGGTCGCAGGTGCTCATGGGAGTCACCGGATCCGGCAAGACGTTCACGATGGCCAACGTGATCGCCAGGGTCGGCCGGCCCACGCTCGTGCTCTCCCACAACAAGACGCTCGCGGCCCAGCTCTACGCGGAATTCCGCGACTTCTTCCCCCACAACGCGGTGCACTACTTCGTCAGCTACTACGACTACTACCAGCCCGAGGCCTACATCCCGCAGCGCGACATTTACATCGAGAAGGACGCGGCGATCAACAAGGAGATCGACCGCCTCCGGCTCGCGGCCACCAGCGCCCTCGTGAGCCGCCGCGACGTGGTCGTGGTGGCGAGCGTGTCGTGCATCTACGGCCTCGGCTCCCCGGACGACTACCGGGCGATGGTCGTGCGGCTGGCGTCGGGCGCGACGCTCACCCGCGACCAGCGCCTCGAACGGCTCGTCTCCATCCACTACGAGCGGACCGACATCGTGCTGGAGCGGGGGAAATTCCGCGTCCGCGGCGACTCGGTCGACATCTGGCCGCCCTACGACGAGCTCGCCTGCCGCGTCGAGTTCTGGGGCGACGTGGTCGAGTCGATCGCCGTCGTGCACCCCGTGAGCGGCGAGGTGGCGGCCCGAAAGGACGAGACCTACTTCTACCCCGCCCGGCACTTCGTGATGCCCGAGGACCGCGTGCGGGCGGCCGTGGCCACGATCCGGCAGGAACTCGAGGCCCGCCTGGAGGAACTCAAGGGCCAGGGCAAGCTGCTCGAGGCCCAGCGGCTCAACGCCCGCACGCGGTTCGACATCGAGATGCTCATGGAGGCGGGCTTCTGCCCGGGCATCGAGAACTACTCGCGGCCGCTCTCGGGCCGGGCCCCGGGCAGCACGCCGACCACCCTGTTCGACTACTTTCCCGAGGACTTCCTGTTCTTCGTCGACGAGTCGCACGTCACCGTGCCGCAGGTCCGCGGGATGTATGCCGGCGACAAGGCCCGCAAGACGACGCTCGTTGACCACGGCTTCCGGCTGCCCAGCGCCCTCGACAACCGGCCGCTGATGTTCGACGAGTGGGAGAGGCGGCTCCACCAGACGGTGTTCGTGTCGGCCACGCCCGGGCCGTGGGAGCTCGCCCGCACCGGCGGCGAGGTGGTCGAGCAGGTGATCCGCCCCACCGGCCTGC
Source organism: Planctomycetaceae bacterium (assembly GCA_046095145.1). Classification (GTDB taxonomy): domain Bacteria; phylum Planctomycetota; class Planctomycetia; order Pirellulales; family UBA1268; genus QWPN01. The sequence continues at coordinate 3,028 of JBJTIV010000203.1, read as the reverse complement.
TCGACCCGCGCATCGAGATCGTGCCGGCGAAGCAGCAGGTGGTGCACCTCTCGGGCGAGATCGAGAAGACCGTGGCCGCGGGCCAGCGGGTGCTCGTGACCACGCTCACCAAGAAGCTCGCCGAGGACCTCACCGCCTACTTCCAGGAGCGGAACGTCCGCTGCCGCTGGCTCCACAGCGAGCTCGACGCCTTCGAGCGGGTGGAGCTGCTCCGCGACCTGCGCGAGGGGAAGTTCGACGTGCTCGTGGGCGTGAACCTGCTCCGCGAGGGGCTCGACCTGCCGGAGGTGTCGCTCGTGGCGATCCTCGACGCCGACAAGGAGGGCTTCCTCCGCAGCGAGACCTCCCTCATGCAGACCATCGGCCGCTCGGCCCGCAACGTCGACGCCCGCGTGATCCTCTACGCCGACAGCGTCACGGAGTCGATGCGGCAGGCGGTCGACGAGACCCGGCGCCGCCGGACGCTCCAGGAGGAATACAACCGCGCCCACGGCATCACGCCCGAGACGATCCGCAAGGAGATCCGCGCCGGCATCGAGGCCGAGGCGGCCTCGCGGGCCGTGGCCTTCGAGGCGGTCGGGCAGGGGGACGACGACCGGCGGCGGCAGACCGAGCTGCTCGAGCAGCTCGAGGCCGACATGATGCAGGCGGCGGCCGAACTCGACTTCGAGCGGGCGGCGAAGCTCCGCGACGAGATCGCAGCCCTGCGCGACGGCACGCCGCGACGGCCTGGGGGTGGCCGCGGGCAACGCGGGCGGCGCGGATCCGCCGGCGGCCGGATCCCGCGGCCGAAGTCGCTGTGAGGCAGGCACCATGAATCCGGCGACGTCCCGACAGGAGCGGCCCCCGGCGGCCGGCGCACCGGCAGCGGGCGACGTCGCGGCGATCCTGCGGGACACGGCCACGCTCTGGGAGACGATCTGGCGAACGTCGGGGGAGTTCATCGTCGTCATCGATGCCGAGGGCATCATCCGCGCCTGCAACCGGGTCGAGGAAGGCTTCACCCTCGACCAGGTCGTGGGCCACAGCCTGGTGCGGGTCACGCTGCCGGAGTCCTCGGCCGCGCTGCTCGAGATCGTCCGGCAGGTGTTCCACGACGGCCAGACGCGGTCGGTCGAGACCACCGTGCGGCGGCTCGACGGCGGACTGAGCTACTTCGCGCTGCGGGTGGCGCCGATCCGGCGCGACGAGCGGATCGTGGCCGCGATGGTGTGCTGCGAGAATATCCGGCCCCTCAAGGACACGGAGCAGGCCCTGACCCACGAGCGCAACGTGCTCAGCCACCTGCTCGAGATCCAGGAGCGGGAGCGGCAGCTCGTGTCGTACGAGATCCACGACGGGCTCACGCAGTACGTCGCCGGCGCCCTGATGCACCTCCAGGCCTACGACCACGGCCGGGAGCGCGGCGCCGATGCCCGGCGGGATTTCGAGCAGGGACTCCGGCTGCTCGAGGTGGCGGCCGCCGAAGCCAGGCGACTGATCGCCGGCCTCCGGCCCCCGGCACTCGACGAACTCGGCATCGTCGCCGCCGTGGAGTCGCTCGTCGCGGAGGCCCGCGCCGACGTGCCGGACGTGGCGTTCACTCACTCCCTGCCGGCGCGGCGGCTGCCGCCGCAGCTCGAGACCGTGATCTTCCGCATCGTGCAGGAGGCGCTCACCAACGTCCGCAAGCACGCCGCGGCCCGCCACGTCAGCGTGACGCTGCAGAGCGTCGCGGATCGGGTGCTCGTGCGGGTGGTCGACGACGGCCGGGGCTTCGATCCTGCGGCGGTGCCCGAGACGCGGTTCGGACTCGAGGGCATCCGCCAGCGCTGCCGCCTGCTCGGCGGCGAACCGCGGATCACGAGCGGCCCCGGCGCCGGCACGACGATCGAGGCCACGCTCCCGATTCCGACGGGCGACTGATCAGCGCTGGCCGGCGGCCGGACGAGATTGCCCGTCGACTCGCCGCCGTGTACCCTGCGGTTTGTGATGCAGGATCGCCGTGCGATCGCGTCGCGATGGGGAATGGTGTAACGGTAGCACGACTGGCTCTGAACCAGTTAGTCTAGGTTCGAATCCTAGTTCCCCAGTTTTTTCTCTCACGCGCCGAGGGGCTTGCCGGAAGCGTCGCCGACTCCTTGCTTCGGTTTTCCGCTCACGCGCCGAGGGGCTTGGCTCGACGCTCCACAACCGTGTCTCTCGGGCGGCGAGCTGCGTGCCGCTGACTGGGTCTCGTCACCTCCGCCCATGGAATTTCACGGCGTCGGACTGGGGGTGCTGATCATCTGCGTGGCCGTCGTGGCCGCGGTGCTCCTCGTGGCGCTCGGCCGCGAGCTCTATGCCCGCGAGAAGCTCCAGCAGGCTCACGACCTCACCGGCAACCTGCTCTCGGTGGTGGGCACGCTCTACGCGGTGCTGCTCGGGCTCGTCGTGGTCGACGCGATGCAGCGCTTCGCGGCCGCCTTCGCGGCGGTCCAGGAGGAATCGAATTCACTGGCCGACATCTTCATGCTGGCGGACGGCCTGCCGGAGCCGCAGCGGGAGACGCTCCGGGCGGCCTGCCGGACCTACGCCCGGCAGGTCGTGGAGCTCGAGTGGCCGCTCATGGCCCGGGGCCAGGTGAGCGGCGACGCCCGGCGCACCGCCTTCTCGCTCACGAACGGACTCCGCGGCTTTGAGCCCGCCACGGAGTCGCAGAAGGCCGTCTACCCGCTGATCCTCGAGCAGATGCGGGAGCTCTGGGACTGCCGCCGCGCGCGGACCGGCACCGCCACGAGCGGCATCCCGGCGGTCGAGTGGTTCGTGCTGATCGCCGGCGCCGCCGTGACGGTGCTCTTCGCCGGCCTGTTCCGCACCGAGAGCGTGAGCCTGCAGCGCTTCCTCACGGTGCTCACCGCCGTGATCATCGGGCTCAACCTGTACCTCGTGAACCTGTTCGGCGATCCCTTCGCGGGCGAACTCACGGTGTCGAGTCGGCCGTTCGCCATCGACATGGCGATCTTCGACGGCCGCTTCACCGACGACCCCGCCCACCCCGGCGAGCGGC
>JBJTIV010000202.1:0-2936 GCA_046095145.1 Planctomycetaceae bacterium | reverse complement strand
CCCCCCCCCCCCGCCGCGCGGCCAGCCATGCGGCGGCGGCCCGGTGGCCCGGGTCCGCCTCTGGCAGTTCGAGATACTTCTCGAGAAGGCCGCGCTTCCAGGGCATCTCGTTGTCGGAGAAATGGCCCACCAGCCAGGGGTCGTCCTTGCCGGCGGCGAGCTGCCGGGCATGCTCCCGGCAAAACGCCGGGAACTCGGCGTCGAAGATGAACGGACAGTCGTTGGGGTAGCCCAGATGCCCGGCCTGCATGAACGTGCCGCCGCGCTTCTTGCCATAGCCCGCCATGAAGCCCCACAGCCGGCACGTGGTCAGCCGCGGCTCGGCCTGGGCGAGGAGCGCGTGATCGGACCAGGCCCCCGACCCGTTGAATCCCGACTCGTCGAGGAGCGCGGCCGTCGCCCTGGCCCATCCTGAGGCGTCCGAAAACCGCTCCTCGAGCGCCGCGCAGCCTCCCTTCGTGGGCACGGGTGTGACCGAGTTCATGCCCAGGCTGATGAACCGCCGGCCCTCGGGATCGACGAGCCACCATCGGCCCGCGATGCGTTCGGTGCGGAAGAAGCCCGTGGCCCGGACGGGTGCGGCCTCGATGCCGCCGAAGACGTCGAGCGGCCCGTCCTCGGGCAGTGCCGGCAGGTCGGCCAGCGTGCGGGTCGGCCGGGCGACGTAGGGCTTGCCGGGCTTCGGCGCCGCGTCCACGGGCGGGCTCGCCGCGGCCTCGAACGCGGTCGCGAGAACCACGAGCACGGCCCACGCCAGCCCGGAACTCGCCTTCCATCCGGCGGAGACGATGGCGATCACGAGCGCTTTCCTGACGACGGCGATCAACGGCGGGAGCGCGTCGCCGGCCGGCGCTTCGACGTGGGACGACGCACCGGGGCCCCGGCCTGCTGCAACAGCGCCAGCGAGGCCACGAGGTCCCCGAATCGCTCGCCCTGCACGACGACGTGGCTGCGGAGCCGCTCGGCTGCGAGGTCCCCGTCGCCGGCCGCGAGGGCGGCGACGATATCCGCGTGCTCCGCGTACGAATGCTTGAGCCGATTACGCATCCGCAACTGCAGGCGTCGATACGGCCGCAGCCGGCGCTGCAGGGCGGCCGCCTGCAGGGCGAGAAATTCGTTGCGACTGGCGGCGTAGATCGCCTGGTGAAAATTCTCGTTGTGGTGGAAATACTCGTCGGTGTCGCCCCGGTCGCGGGCCCGCTCGCACTGCTGGTGGACGACCGCGAGGGCCTCATGGTCCGTGTCGGTCATGCGGCGGGCCGCCAGGCGGGCGCACATCGCCTCGAGTTCCGCCATCACCTCGAACATCTCGCAGAGCCTGGCGGGGCTCAGTTCCGCCACCACGGCGCCGCGCCGGGGTCGCAGGTCGATCATGCCCGAGGAGCTCAGTTGAATGAGCGTCTCGCGGATGGGCGTGCGCGACACCCGGAACTCCCGGGCCAGTGCGACCTCGTCGAGTCGCGTGCCGGGGGCGTAGGTGCCGTCCACGATCCGCTCCTCGATTCGCTCGAGCACGAACTCGGACCGCTTGGGGGGGGCGCCGGCCGTCGCTCCGTCGTGCGATGGCGGCCTGACGGGCCGCGGGAATGCCTTTTTCATGACCACCATCATGGCACACCCGCCACTCACAGACCGAATTGCCGCCTCCCAAAATGTATACCGGAAAAGACTTCCTGTACAACTAAAGCAGCCGGGCGGGACCGGTTGGGGCGAGGCAGATGTCGCTTCCTGTCGCGGCGGCGAGACGACATGGTCCGCTCCGGTTGGTTGAGGCCGGCCCGCGGATGCGGTAGAACCACGGTTCGGTTTTGTATACAAGAGTTGTCGAGCCGGGTTCAGCGGAGGGGGCCACGATGGGGTGCACGACACGGATCTGTCCGCGCCGCCGTGACACGTTGACGCGCGCCGCGGTGGCAGGGTTGCTCGTCGCGGCGGTGACGTCCCAGGCTGTCGCCGCCACCCCGCTGCTGTCGTGGGATCTCACCAGCACCACGGGTTCGACGAGCGGACCGGCAGCTTCTGCGCTCTTCATCGGCGTGGCAGGAACGCCGATGACCGGGGGATTCGGCACCGCGCTTGGCAACTCCGGCTCCGCCGGCGCCAACGGCAGTCCGAGCAACACCTGGAACCGGACCTACCCCACCGTCACGCTCTCGGCGACTGCGGCGCTCGCTGCCGGCAACTTCATCGAATGGACGACGACGGCGTCGCCCGGCTACGTGGTGACGTTCACCGGCCTCACGGGACTGAATCTGGCGCGAACGACAACGGGTCCCGATAGCGCGACGCTCTTTTACAGTGCCGATAGCGGCACGACCTTCCTACAGATCGGGTCGCCCGTCGCGGTCACCGGCACGCTCACGTCCGCCGCGTCGGCCTTCGGCTCGACGATGACGGCCACTCCGGTCGTTCTCGACGGGGGCACCGGTGGATCCTCGATCATCTGGCGCATGGCCGCCTATGGCGGCGGTGCGAGCCGCCTGGGCATCGGCAAGGCGGCCACCGACGATTTTGCGATGCTCGGCACCGTGACCGGCGGGGTGGCCCGCAACCTCACCTGGGTCGGCAGTGGGGGCAGCGGGATCTGGGACACCGATCCGCTGAACACCGCGTGGACGACGGGCAGTTCGGCGGCCGCCTTCGCGACCAACGACAACGTCACCTTCGCCACATCGGGCACAGTGACGGTTTCCGGCAGCGTCTCCGCCGGCTCGGTGGCGGTGGCCACTGGAGCGGGCACGCTGCGACTCGAGGGCGCCGGCTTCGCGGGCACGACGCTCACGAAGTCGGGATCCGGCACGCTCGTGCTGGCGGCGGCGAACACGCTCTCCGCCGGGGTCACGGTGACCGGCGGCGTGGTGGTGCCGGCGGCGGTCGGCGCCTTCGGCTCGCAGGCCCTGGGACTCAACGGCGGCGCGCTCGCCTGTGCGGACCCG
>JBJTIV010000201.1:0-13180 GCA_046095145.1 Planctomycetaceae bacterium | reverse complement strand
GCTGTCGAGGCCGCGGGTGGCGGCCAGCGCGCCGAGCGTGCGGGTGAACGTGCGTTCGATCCAGGCGGCGCCGCGGGCGTCGACCGCGGGTGCGACGAGCCAGAGCGCGATGGCGGCGGCGGCGGCGGCGATCACGCAGCGCGCCACGGGTTCGCGACAGCGCTCGGGCAGACGTGGCAGCCACGCCCCGGCCATGGCGGCCTGAAACCAGCGCTCGATGCCCGGGGCGGCCGGCGGCGGGGAGTCGGGGACGGACACGGGAAGCAGGCTCCGGCGGGTCGCGGCGGCGTCGGGCCCGGTCGCGCCGGGGCCGGTCCGCCACCGGAACCATCGTGGGCCGCGGCGGCTCCAACGGTCGAGTCCGGAATCGCCGCCGGCCGCCCGCGCCGGCACGACCGGCATGACCCGACCACCGCCCCGCGTTCCGCGGCCCCCGCGGGGCGAAACGCCTGCACACGGGCCGCGTTCCTGGCCGACGCTCCAGGGAGAGCCCGCGGTCCGGCCCCCGCTCGAGGGAACGGCGCGGTCTCCCCCTTCTCCGAAAGGTCACGCGTTCATGGATCCCCAGATCATCGGCTGGCTCGTCAGCCTGATTGCCGGCGGTGCCGGCGGCAACATCGTCGGCGCCCTGCTCAAGAACAAGAACCTCACGCCGATGCTCAACACCATCCTCGGCCTGGCCGGTGGCGCCGGCGGCAAACTCCTGCCGGCCCTGATCCCGGCCCTCGGCGGCCTGCTCGGTGGCGAGGGCAACCTCGTGGGCACGGGCGGCCTGTCGGCCCTGCTCGGCGCCCTGCTGCCGTTCATCGTCGGCATGCTCAAGAAGCCGGCCCACGGCTGACGCACGCGGCGCACGCGCCACGCATCATGACCGGCCGGGGGACGCTCGTCCCCCGGCCGGCGTCGTTTTCGCCCGCTGCCCGCGCGGCTCGTGTCCGGGATGCTCCGCGGCTGCTGTGGCCCGTTCCTCCCGGGGAGCCCCGTCATGCCTCGCCGCCTTCCGTTCGGGGCCGCGCTCGTCGCCGTCCTGGCCTGCGCCGCCGCCCGTGGCGACGTGTCGCTCAACAGCATGTTCGGCGAACACATGGTGCTGCAGCAGGGCATCCGCAACCGCATCTGGGGCCAGGCCGACCCGGGCGAGGCGGTGACCGTCACCTGCGCCGGCCAGAGCCACGCCACGACCGCCGACGAGGCGGGCCGGTGGGAGGTGTTTCTCGATCCCGTGGCCGACTACGGCGGCCCGCATGTCCTGACGGTGCGGGGCACGAACGAGCTCTCGTTCCGCGACGTGCTCATCGGCGAGGTGTGGGTCTGCTCCGGGCAGTCGAACATGCAGTGGGCCGTGAACGAGGCCAACGACCCCGACCTGGAGAAGGCGGCCGCCACGTTCCCGGCCATCCGGCTCATCTCCGTGCCGCAGGTGGGCACGCAGGAGCGGCAGTCCACCTTCAAGGGCGCGTGGCAGGTGTGCGCGCCGGAGACCGTGGGCAGCTTCTCGGCGGTCGGCTACTTCTTCGGCCGCCAACTCCACCAGACCCTGGGCGTGCCGGTGGGCCTGATCGACAACGCCTGGGGGGGCAGCGCCGCGGAGGCCTGGGTGCGGCGCGACAAGCTCGCCGCCCACCCGACCCTCAAGGCGATCCACGAGCGCTGGCAGGCGGAGGAGGCGAACCACGAGACGGCGAAGGCGGAGTTCGAGAAGAAGCAGGCCGAGTGGGCGGAGAAGGCCGCTCAGGCGAAGGCCGCCGGCCGGCCCCAGCCCGGTGGCAAGCCCGACCCGAAGCAGCACCCGGACAGCCGCATGAAGGGCAACGCCCGGCCCGGCAACATCCACTCCGGCGTGCTCGCGCCGTCGATCGGCTACGGCATCCGCGGCGTGATCTGGTACCAGGGCGAATCCAACGCGAGCCGGGCGGCCGAGTACCGCACGCTGTTTCCCTTTCTCATCGCGTCGTGGCGGGAGGAATGGGGCCTCGGCGACATCCCCTTCTATTGGGTGCAGCTGGCCGACTTCAAGGCGGAGCGGGCCGAGCCCGGGGAGAGCGAGTGGGCCGAGCTCCGCGAGGCGCAGACGCTCGCGATGCAAGCGCTGCCGAACACCGGTCAGGCGGTGATCATCGACCTCGGCGAGGGCAAGGACATCCATCCGCAGAACAAACAGGACGTGGCCAAGCGTCTGGCCCGCTGGGCGCTCGCCGAGACCTACGACGTGCCCGGCATCGCCTGCCGCAGTCCGCTGTACAAGGGCATGGAGCAGGAGGGCGGCAAGCTCGTGCTGTCCTTCGACCACGTCGCCGGCGGCTGGCGGCCGTTCGACGTGGCCGAGCCCGTCGGCTTCACGATCGCCGGCGCGGACGGGACATTCATCCCGGCCAAGGCAGCCATCCGCAAGGACGGCCGGATCGAGGTCTGGAGCGACGTGCTGTCAGCGCCCGTCGCCGTCCGCTACGCGTGGGCCGACAACCCGGTGTGCAACATGTACTCCGCCGCCGGACTGCCGCTGACGCCCTTCCGGACCGACGGCCCCGCGGCCGTGACCGGCGGCGGACCGTGAGCCGCTCCGGCCGGCGTGGTCGCCGGCCGACTGTGCGGCCGTCCGGAAAGCGGGTACCCTGCTCGCCGGCGAGGAGGTCGCATCCCATGGAGGTTCCTCACGTGTCCCGCGAACGGTTTCCAGTCGCGTTCGTGCACGCTCTCATCGCCGGCGGCCTGCTCGCAGCCGGCTGCTCCTCCGGCGGTGATGCGCGGTCCGTGGGCCGCATGCCCGCGGCCGAGCCCGAGCTCGTCGCGGCCACCACCTCCGCCAACCCGGCCGGGGGTGACGAGCGGCTCCACACGATCCGTCCCGTGCCCGACGTCGTGAGCCGGCCGCGGCCGTTCCGCCTGCCGGCCTCGGTGGGCGTGCCGCCGGCGGCGCCGACGCTGCCGACCGCGACCGAGTCGCCGGCCGAGCCGCGGCTCGTCGACGCATCGGTCACCGCCGCGCCGCTGACCGCGGCGGAGATCCGAGACATGCTGCGGAGCTACCTGCGGGCCTTCAACCAGCACGACGCCGCGGCACTGGCGGCCCACTGGCGGCCGGCCGGCGAGTCGGTCGACCTGGACAGCGGCGACGTGACGAGCGGCCGCGAAGCGGTGCGCGAGGTGTTCGCGGCGCTGTTCGCCGAGGACGAGGCGGCCACGATCGACATCGACGTGACCACGATCCGCCCGATCCGCGACGACGTCGCGGTGGTCGACGGTGTGACCCGGGTGGACTTCGCCGACGGGCTGCCCGCGGGCAGCCGGTTCACCGCCGTGGTCGTTCGCGAGGGCGGCCGCTGGCTTCTCGACAGTGTCCGCGAGGCGGCCCAGCCGCAGGCGGCGGCGGCCGCACGGCGGCCGCTCGACGACCTCGCGTGGCTCGTGGGCGCCTGGGAAGACTCGGGTCCCGGGGTCACCGCGGGCACGCAGTGCTTCTGGAGCGCGGGCCGCGGGTTTCTCGTGCGGTCCCATGCGGTGCAGCCCGACGCCGCGGCCGAGCCCCGCGCCCCGGCCGCGCGGCCCGGCGCACCCGACCTCCTGCCGCCGGGCGACGCATCCGCCCGCGAGCTCACCGAGATCATCGGTTGGGACGCCGACCGGGGCACGATCCGCTCGTGGCTGTTCACCTCCGCCGGCCGCTTCGCGGAGGCCACCTGGACCCGCGCCGCCGACGGCCGCTCCTGGACCGTGGCCGTCGAGGGCCGCGGCCGCGACGAGGGGGCGCGGTGCACCTGCACCGTCGCCGCCGACGGCGCCGACGGCCTGGTGATGACCTGCGATTCCGACGCGCTGGCCGGATTGCTGCCGCCGGCGTGTGGCTTCGTGCGGACCGCGCGGCTGGGGGCGCCGGCGGCCGAGTGATGCGCCGCGCGCTCGATCTCGCGGCCACCGCCTTTCCGCTCTGGGTGCTCGGCGCCTGCGGGCTGGCGCTCGTCGCACCGGCGAGCCTCGACTGGTTCCGCGAGCCGTGGATCACCCGCGGCCTCGGCCTGATCATGCTGGGCATGGGCCTCACGCTCACGCTCGACGACTTCGCGCGGGTGGGAGCGCGGCCGGCCGCCGTGGCGGCGGGCTGCGTGGCGCAGTTCGCCATCATGCCCCTGACGGGCTGGGCGGTGGCCACGGCGCTCGACCTCGAGCCGGCGCTGGCCGTGGGGCTGATCGTGGTGGCCTCGTGTCCCGGCGGCACGGCCTCCAACGTGGTCAGCTACCTGGCGCGGGCCGACGTGCCGCTTTCGGTGGTCATGACCGCGTGCACCACGGCCGTCGCCGTCGTGCTCACGCCGCTGCTCACGAAACTGCTCGCCGGCCGGCTCGTGGAGGTCGATGCGGCGGGCATGTTCCTCTCCACCCTGCAGGTGGTGGTCGCGCCCGTGGCGGCCGGCGTCGCCCTCAACCGCTTCCTGCCCGGCCTGGTGCGGGCGGTGCAGCCGGTCGCGCCGTTGGCCAGCGTGATCACGATCGCGCTGGTGGTGGGCAGCGTGATCGCGCAGAACGCCGCCACGGTGCGGTCGAGCGGGCTCCGCCTGCTCGCGGCCGTGTTCCTGCTCCATGCGGCCGGCTTCGGCCTGGGCTACCTCACCGCCCGGCTCCTGGGCCACGACCGGCGGGTGGCGCGGACGATCTCGATCGAGGTCGGCATGCAGAACTCCGGCCTCGGCGTGGTGCTCGCCCGGCGGCACTTTCCCGCCGAGCCGCTCACGGCGGTGCCGTGCGCGATCTCGGCCGTCATGCACTCCGTGCTCGGCAGCGTGCTGGCGGGAGCGTGGCGGGCATGGCCCGTCGGGCCCGAGGCTACCGCTTCCGCGTCGGCTGGGTCGCCACCTGCGGCCGCTTGACGACGTACACCCGCGGGTCGTCGATCACCCACGGCGTGCTCCAGGTCCGGCCGTCGTCGCGACTGCAGACGTTGAAGAAATAGGTCTTCAGCAACTCGGTGCGGTAGCCGTAGGGAAACTGCGACGTGATGTGGTCGTCCATCGTCAGGTCGTCCACGCCGGGGCTGGCGAAGTAGTGCACCATTCCGTCCGGCGAGAACGACAGGCCCAGCGTCCACCAGCCGAGTTCGTTGATCCGCGGTCCCATGATCTCGCCGCCATTGCGGCCGCCGCGAACCCGCAGGTAGGCGCCGTCCTGCTTGTAGCGCTTCTCGTGGCTGCTCTCGAAGCAGATGAACATGCCAGGCCAGTATTCCTCGAGGCCCCACTTGCCCTCGTCAGGATGGTCGTCGGTGGTGATGATCGCGTGCGTGTAGCAGCCGGCGCGGAAGCCGAAGGTGGGCCCGCTGCGGTTCTCCCACTGCTCGAAGGGAGGCAGGTAGACCCGCACGACCACGCTGGGGCTGTTGGCCACGGACAGGCCGCGGCCGGTCGACCGCATCAGGTTGAAGACGAGGTCGTCCTGCTGCATCTGGCCGGTGACCCGCTTGGGAATTCCGGACTGCAGCGTGGCGAACATGAGGCCGTGCGCGCTGCCCTCGAGGCCGGGCGCGGGCAACTCGACCCGCTTCACGACGTCGGGCGTGCCCCGCTTGGGGCCCTCGAACCACATCCCGTCGCGGCTGCGGGCCGTGGGGGCGCGGAGCCGCTTGTCCATCTCCTCCGAGCTCTTGGGGTGGTTGTAGTACCACTGGAATTTCTCGTTTTCGAAGTCGTCGCCGCCCCCCTTCACCACGGCGCCCGTGCCCGGCACGAGCACGGGCTTCTTGGGCGGCGCCTGCTTCGGAGCGGCCGCGGGAGCCGGCGGCGCCGCCACCGCGGCGGTCGACTGGGTGGTTGGCTTGGTGGTCGGTGTGGTGGTCGGTGTGGTGGTCGCTCCCGCAGTGGCGGCGTCCTCGGCCTTGACCACGGCAGCGGCCTCGGAATCCTGCGCGGCCGTCCGTGTGGGAGTGGCGGCGGGTGCGGTGAGATGACCGGAGATGTCTGCGGCCGACGTGATTCCCGACACGGCGGCGAGCGCGGCCGCGGCGACGGCCCGGAAGGCGTGACGAACGAGCATGGCAGGAGTCCCCCCAATGGCGGCTGCAGCGGCGCACCCGTATCCATGGGTATCGGAATCCGCCGCCGCCGCTTGCACGAGGGCGGCGGACCACCGGAGGCGCCTGCGCGTCTTGCGCCGGCCGCCCAAAGCCCGCGATCGCCCGCGAATCCCGCGGCCTGCGCTACCAGTTCACCTGCGCGATGTCGCGCGACCAGCCGGCTCCCGCCGACCGCGAGGGCGTGGGAAGTTGGACCGAGCGCCAGGGATCAGGCCCGCTGTAGCGGCCGCCCGGCAGCGTGATCACCCACGGACCGGCGCCGCCGGCCGACCGTGTGAACGAGTCCTCGAGCCGCCGGCGCTGCGCCTCCTGCTGCCGGCGGATCCGGCGGCGCTCCGCCTCGGCGGTCGCCGCGGCGTAGGCCGCCCTCGCGGTCTGCGCCGCCTCGCCCGAGGTCTTGATCGCATCCTCGTAGCGCTGTCGACCGAGCATCGCCCCGGCGGTCTCGAGCATCTGCCGCGCGGCCCGCAGGTCGGCCTGCACGCCCTCGCTGTACCACGCCGCCGCCCGCCGCAGGAGCGACTCCGTTTCCTCGATGTCGTGCACGGCCTGCCGCGCGAGTCGCTCGTCGTCGGCGGCGAGGTCGGCAGCCCGGGCCGCCGCGGCGTCGCTGGCCTCCACGAGCCGCTCCGCCTGGAGCAGGTCGGGCCGCACCGTCGCCAGCGACGCGTCGGCGGTCTCGAGCAACCGGGCCGCCTCGTGGCAGCGCTCGTTGGCCCGGGCGCGGTCGGTCCGCTGGCGATCGAGGCGGCGGGCGAGGTCGGCCACTCGGCCGGCCACCGCGTCGCGCCGCTCGGGCAGCCCCGCACGCAGGCCGTCGAGCCGGCCGCGCCGGTCGGCGAGCGCATCCTGGCAGCCGGCCACCCAATCCTCCTGCCGACCCGCCTCCTCGAGCAGCGCCACCGCGCGGAAGTAGTGCTGCCGCTGCGGCTCCGCGGCCGCGCGGGCCTCCAGGATCAGCGTGTGCGACCGAGCCAGGCCCTCGTCGATCTTGGCGACGTTGTCGGCCACGTCGGACCAGCTGCTCTCCGCGAAGCTGCGCGCCAAATGCGCCACCGCGTCGACGGCCGCGTCGCGGCCGGCCCCCAGCGCCTCCAGCCGCGCGGCCGCGGCGGGCAGAAGCTCGTCGACGCGAGCCCGGGCCGCCACGATGCTCTCGAGCAGGGTCGCCGCCTCACCGGCGGCCCGCTCGGCCCGCTCGAGGCCGGCCACGGCCGCATCGACGTCACCGGCGTCGAGGAGCTGCGCGGCCAGTCCGCACTCCTGCCGGGCTGTGGCGAGCCGGTCGTCGGGATTCGCGCCGGGCTCCGCGAGCAGCCAGCCTTCCGCGCGGCGCTCGGCCCCCTGCGCGGCGATCGCGTCGGCCTGCGCGAGTGCCCGCTGCCGCCGGTCGTCTGCGGCCTCGACGGCTTCCACGTGCTGGCGGACCAGCGCCAGCGTCGCAGCCGCCTCGTCGAAGACCCCACGGGCGGCGATCGGATCGGACTCGACCAGCGCCACGCCCCGCTCGCGGCCGCGGGCCACCGCGGCCAGCCGCTCCTGCACGGCGGCGCCCGAGCGGCCCCGGCCGGCCAGACCCGCGACGCGGCCCGCGACGGCAGCCGCCTCGGCGTCGAGCGAGTCGCGGAGCGCCCGGGACTTCTCGTGCGCTTCTTCCAGCGCGTCGAGCGGCCCGCGGCAGGCCGCGGCGACCTCGTCGAGCGGTGGCCGGGCTTCGGCGGAATCGAGCAACTGCAGGGCCTCGTCGGCCGCGGCCGTGCCCAGCGACCACTCGGCGTCGACTCTCGCCTGGGCCCGCTCCCACACGTCCATCAGTCCCAGCCAGCGTTCCCGGTAGCGGGCGATCGATTCCTGCACGCCGTCGTAGGCGGCGCGGGTGTGCCCCTCCATGGGCGTCTGGAAGTCGGCATCGGCATGGGGCAGCATGCGGTGTCGCTCCTGCTGCGCGTCGAGCATGTCGGAGAGCGCCACGACGTCGCTCTTGAAGGCCGCCAGCTTCTCCCGCGCCGCGGCCAGGCGGCGGGCGTGCCGCAGCCGCTGGGCGGCCAGGGCCACAAGCGCGGCGGTACCCAGCGCCGTCGTGATCCCCAGCGGCAGCGTCCGCGTGCGAAACACGCGGGCCGCCTCCTCCCGCGCGAGCTTCTCGTCGGCCCGGTCCTTGACCCAGGTCTCGGCGCCGTCGACGAGCGCGGCGAGCCCCTCGTCGAGCCGGCCGTCGGCCGCGAGCGGCACGAAGGTCTTCGCGATCAGTTCCTTCTCGAGCGTGGCCACGTCGAGACCCGCGGCCGCCTCGAGCCCCCACGGCACGTCCATCGCGATCGCCCGGTCGTTCACCGCGAGCACCAGTGTCACGTCAGCCGAGGGGTCGAAGGCGCCCTCCGCCTGGCCGCGCCAGCGGGCCACGAGCCGGTCGAGCAGGCCGCGGGCGTCGCCCGCGTCACCGGCGGAGTCGACCACCACCACGCGGTAGTCGCGGCCGCTGGTCTCCCGCGCGCGGGCCACGGCGGCGCGGGTGGCCGCGAAGGACTCGTCCACGCCGGTCACGAACACGCTCTCCGAGCCCGGCGTGTCGGGCAAGGGCGGCTCGTCGGCCCGGGCGAGCGTGGCCCCGAGGGCAAGCAGGAGTGCGGCCATGAGCCGCGCGGCGAACAAGCGGGTGAGCAGCATGGAATGGTTCCACAAGAGCGACGACCGGCCGCGATTCTACGACGGCGGCGCGGCCTCCACGAGCGGGACGGCGGCCGCGACGACGACCAGCCGCGCGGTCTCCTGCGACGGTGTCACGGGGATCAGTACGGGTTGTAGACCTCGCGCGACGGGGCCGGCCGCGGCGGTGCGGGCGCGGGCGGCCGGGCGCCGGTCGCGCCGGGCCGCGACGGGGCCGCGAGGCCGCCGCGGGCGGCCGTCGGCGGCGGCGCGACGACGCGGGTCCTCGGCTCGATCGGGCGGCCCGCATTGAGGGGGCCGCTCGGCACGCCGGATCCGTAGCCGGCGCGGGCGGGAATGCCACCGCCGCGGGCGCCGCCGGTCAGCGGCCGCCGCAGGCGGTCGACGGCGGCCGCGCCGACGGGCCCGGCCGGCGCGCGGCCCGCGTTCAGGTCGCGCGTCTCGGCCGGCTTCTCCGCGCCGGGCAGCCGCGGCCGCGGCACCCGCGTGCCCGGCAGCGCGGGTCGCTCGTCGTCCTCGGGCCGCGTGTCGGCGTCGAGCGGCTCCTCCTCGAGCATCATGTCTGCGTCAGCGTCGGCGTCGTCCGGCGACTGTTCATCCTGCTCAAGACCGGCCTCCCCGGCCTGGCCGCGGGGCAGGCCGGTGAGCGGATCGATGCCCGAGTTGAGCCGCAGTTCGGCACGCTCGCGGCGCATCCGCGACGCCGCGACCTCCGCCTCGCCCTGGTCGATCCTGCCGTCGGAGTTGAGGTCCCATTCGCGGATGAGCTCCTCGCGGGTCTTGCGGGGCGCGGGCACGAGCCCGCCGCTGCGGCCCGCGCCGCCGTCGGCCACCGCGGGGGCCGACGTGGCGATCACAAGCAGCGCCGTGATGAGCGTGCGGCCGAGCCGCTCGGCGGAGGCGGACCCTGTCGCGTGCATCACCGATCTCCGGATGGCAAAAACCCTCGCGGCGCAAGTATACGGCCGGCCGACCGGCCGCTCACGTCGGCGGATCACTCGAACCTGGGCTTCCAGATGCCCGACAGGCCCGGCGACCAGTGCACCGTCCCGCGGAGCTCGAACAGGTCGGCCGCGACCCGCCGCGACACGCCCCGCAGGTCCTGCTGCCACACCAGCCACGTGCTGGGCTGGTCCTCGGCGAGGATGTCGTGGATGCGACCGTAGATCTCGGCGCGCCGACCGCGATCCCGCTCGCGGCGGCCCTCGGCGAACAGCCGGTCGACGTCGGGATTGGAGTAGCTGCAGTCGTTCAGGACGCCGGTGGAGCTCCACCGGCTCGCCGCCGAGTCCGGATCGACGCCCCCGCCCAGGGTGACGAGGCAGGCCTCGAACTGGCCGGCCGCGCGCAGGTCGCGGGCCACCTGCGGTTCGACCGAGCGGACCGTGCAGTTCACGCCGACCCTCCGCAGGCACTCCTGCAGGAGCGTGCAGGTGGCGACGCTCAGCGGCCGGCGGTCGCAGAGCACCGTGAACTGGAAGGGCACGAGCCGGCCGTCGACCTCCGCGTCGCGCACGCCGTCACCGTCGTGGTCCACCCAGCCAGCCTCGTCGAGCAGCGCCTCCGCCTTGTCGATCTCCAGTCGGGCGGCCTCGGCGCGGGAGCGGCCGTGGATGCCGCAGTCGGGGGTGAAGGGTCCCGTGGCCGGCGTGGCCAGGCCGCGGCACAACTCGTCGCGCAGGCGGGCGTGGTCGAAGGCGTAGCCGATCGCCCGCCGCACCCGCCGATCGGCGAACAGCGGGAGGTCGAGGTTCCAGTCGATCTGCAGGCTCCTCCAGGCCGGCGCCATCACCTTCGTGGCCCGCTCCGTGAAGGCCACGCCGGTGGCCGCGGTCCAGCGATCGGGATCGAGCACGGCCTCGTCAAGGTCGCCGGATTGGAGCGCCTCCAGCGCCGCGGCCGGGTCGTCGACGACCCGGAAGCGGATCTCGGCGCACGCCGCCGGCTTGCGGACCTTCCGGCCGCGCACGATCGACCAGCCGGCGCGCCGCCGCAGCACGAGCTCGCGGCCGGGCGTCCGCGACACCACCTCGTAGGGCCCGCCGCTCACGATCCGCACGGCGCGGGCCGCGGGCTCACCCTCCGCGGCGGTCGCGGGCCCGGCGTCATGCGGCTGCGGGTCGACGTGGCGGGGCACGATCGGGAAGTCGATGTCCCAGGCGGCCGTCGCCAGCGGCTCCGCGCGGAACATGACGACCGTGCGATCGTCGTAGGCGCGCACCGCGCGGAGCCGTGCGGCGCCGTCGTGGAAGGCGCGGGCGGCCGAGTCAGGCTCGACGACCCGCCGCCAGGAGAAGGCCACGTCGCGGGAAGTGATCGGCCGGCCGTCGCTCCAGACGAGATCGTCGCGGAGCACGATCTTGTCGACGAGCCCGTCGGCGCACGTCGGCCAGCTCGTCACCGTGTCGGCGTTCGCGAAGGGCTCGAGCGTGCGGTCGAAGCCGAACAGGTCGACGCCCGTGAGGGCCAGCACGTCGAACTCCGCCCCGCTCTCCGCGCGGAGCGGATCGAGGCTGCCGACGTCGGCCGGGAGGTGCCGTGTCGCCCGGGCCATGGAGGGCCGGTCGCCGGCCGGTGGCGGACGAAAAAGCGCCGCGCTGATCGCGGCGTTGGCCTCCGGCGAGTCGTTGACGAGCGCGAGCGGGTCGGCCGCGGCGCCGGCGTCGGCCTCCTGCGAGCGGGCCTGGGCGAGCGCGTCGCACACCGGCCGCTGCACCCACGTGACCTGCCGGTCGAGGTCGGCGAGCGTGGCCGGCAGCGGAACGTCGGCGGCGGCCTCGTCCGGCGGCGCGGCCTCGTCGGCCTGGGTCACCTCGGGTGGCGGCAGCGGCGGCACCGCCGCCTCGCGGCGGCAGCCCGTCGCCAGGGCCAGGGCCACTGCCGAAAGCGCGATCGCCCCGGGGCCCATGCGCATCCTGCTTCTCCGTGGGGACGATCGGAATCGATGCTACGGGCCGCGGCGCGGCCGGGTCAACCGGCGGCCCCGCGCGGCGGCGCGGGCCTCACTCGGGAAACCGATGGCCGAGTTTCTCGCGCTTCGTGGCCAGATACCGCTCGTTGAACTCGTGCACCGGCGGCAGGATCGGCACCTGGTCGATCACCTCGAGGTCGAAGCCGCCGTAGATGAAGGCGTCGGTCTTCTTGGGATTGTTCGTGAGCAGCCTCACCCGCCGCAGTCCCAGATCCTTGAGCAGCTGGATGCCCACGCCGTAGTCGCGGGCGTCGGCCTTGAAGCCGAGCGCCAGGTTCGCCTCCACCGTGTCGAGGCCCTTGTCCTGCAGCTCGTAGGCCCGGATCTTCTCCACGAGTCCGATGCCGCGGCCCTCCTGGGGCAGGTAGACGAGCACGCCGGCCCCCTCGCGGCCGATCATGTCGAGGGCCAGGTGGAGCTGGTCGCCGCAGTCGCAGCGCAGGCTGTCGAGCAGGTCGCCGGTGAAGCACGACGAGTGGAGCCGCACGAGCGGCGCCGCCACGGCCGTCACGTCGCCCAGCACGAGCACGCTCGGCTGCTGCGCCTCGTACTTGACACCGGAGGCGAGGATGCGGAACCGCCCCCACGTCGTGGGCAGGTCGGCCTCGGCGATCCGCTCCACGAGCTTCTCGCGGGCGCGGCGGTGGCGGATGAGCTGCTCGATGGAGATCACCTCCAGGCCGTGCGTGCGCGCCAGGGCGAAGAGCGCCTCGCGGTCGGCCCGATTGCCGGCGTCGTCGAGGATCTCGCAGAGCACGCCGGCCGGCGGCGACCCGGCCAGCCGGGCGAGATCCACGGCGGCCTCGGTGTGGCCGGCGCGGCGGAGCACGCCCCCTTCCTTGGCCAGCAGCGGAAACAGGTGCCCGGGCCTGACGAAGTCGGCCGGCCGGCTCGTCGGGTCGAGGATCGCGGCGATCGCGGTGGCCCGCTCGGCGGCGGTGATGCCGGTGCGGGCGGTCTTGTGGTCGACCGGCACGGTGAAGGCCGTGCCCAGCGGCGTGGAGTTGGCCTGCACCATCGGCGGCAGGTCGAGCCGCTTGGCCACCTCCGGCAGGATCGACATGCAGACCTGGCCGCGGCCGTGCGTGATCATGAAGTTCACGACCTCGGGCGTGGCCCTGTCGGCGGCGCAGACGAAGTCGCCCTCGTTCTCGCGATCCTCGGCGTCGACCACGATCACGACCGCGCCGCGGCGGATGGCGGCGACGGCGGCCTCGATCGTGGAGAAGCGGGCTGACATCTGCGGAATCCCTGCGGACGGCCGGGGTCGGGGGCCGGCATGCGGCCCTGTCGCCGCAATTATAGGATGCGGTATCCCGCGGCCGACCCGCCCCCCGGGCCGGAGCCCGCGGCACGGCCGTCCCGACCGGTGCGATCGATGCTCGACCGTGAGGAATACATCGAGCAGGCCCACCTCTTCCGGGCGCTCGCCGAGCGGACCGCCGCCGGCATCGCCGCGCAGGAGGCGCTCGCCGCCATCG
>JBJTIV010000200.1:0-3083 GCA_046095145.1 Planctomycetaceae bacterium | reverse complement strand
GAGGAAGGTGTCGGAGTGCTCGTAGCCGGGTGCGCAGGTGCAGAGGAAGACGAGTTCGTCGGGACCGGTGTTGCGAATCGTATGCCGGGCCCCGGGCGGGATGGCGATCGCGTCGCCGGGGCCCACGGCGCGCGTTTCCGTGCCGAGCGTCATGTCGGCCGTGCCGGTGAGGATGTAGTAGATCTCCTCGGTGACGGCGTGGTGGTGGGGGGTGGTGGCGGCGCCCGGGGCGAGCCGGGCCTCGGCGAGACTCTGCTGGCGGATCGCCGAATTCCGGTAGGCGAGCAGCTCGCGGATCGTCGAGCCGTCGACCGTGGTGAACGGCGGCGCGGCTGCCCGGTTGACGACATCCATGAATGGTTCCCGCGAAACTCCCGACCCCTTCAGGATACCAGACCTTCCCGCAGATGCAGCACGGCCGGCCGCAGCGGTCGGGTCCGCCACGACGCCGGG
The DNA here is from genome assembly GCA_046095145.1 of Planctomycetaceae bacterium. GTDB lineage: Bacteria > Planctomycetota > Planctomycetia > Pirellulales > UBA1268 > QWPN01. Next base: position 2,630 of record JBJTIV010000200.1, on the reverse strand, counting down.
TCGGGGAGGTCCGCGGGGTCGAACGACTCGTCGGACTCCACCACGAATGTGCTGCCCGGTGGCGCGCCGCCGATCAGGGCGGCCACGAGCGCCATGAGGTCCGCACCGCGGTCGCGAAACAGCGCCCACGGCGGCGAGACGAAGACGAGCCAGGGCAGCGTGGCCGGCAGATCCAGCGGCCGCTTCGCCCACGCGAGCGCATCGCCCGGCCGCACCTCCACGCGGTCGGCGACACCGAGGGCGCGCGCCGTCCGGCTGAGCACCTCCGCGGTGGGAAAGTGGCGCTCCACGAACACCGCGCGGGCTGCCCCGCGGCTCAAGGCCTCGAAGCCGAGGGCTCCCGAGCCGGCGAACAGGTCGAGGGCCAGGCTGTCGCGCACGGCCGGCCCGAGCAGGTCGAAGAGCGTCTCGCGGACGCGATCCTTCATCGGCCGCGTGCGGTCGTGGGGGGCGAATTCGAGCCGTCGGCCCCGCAACTGCCCCCCGATGATCCGCGGGGCGGCGGCCGCGGTGGCACGGTCGGGCGGCGACTCTCGGCGGGGCATGCAAGCACCGGGGCGATGATGCGACAATCCCGATACTCTATATCCCGCCGGGCGGCGTCGCGGTCCGCCGCCCCAGCGAACGCCCTCGAGGAGATTTCCCGCATGTCGCGCTGCCTCCACGCCGTGGTTTGTGGCCTGCTTCTCACGGTGGCGGCGACGGCCCGCGCCGAACTGTCACCCGCCGCGGCCCGGGCCGAGTGCGACGCCGCGACCGCCGAGATGAAGCGGGTCGTGGGCCAGGTCGCGATCCTCCAGGCCAAGTGGCAGCAGCCCGACGCCGACCGGGCGGCGCTCGAGAAGAAGTTCGAGGCGATCGAGACCGCAGGGCGGGCGGCGGGCCGCCGGCTGGAGGCGGCGGCGCTGGCCCTCGTGAAGGTGGCGCCCAAGGACGCCGAGGCCCGCAAGATCTGCGGCGCCGCGATGGCCGCGGCCCTGCAGAGCGACGACCCCGGGCGGGCGCTCGCCGACGCGGCCGTCATGAGCGAGGCGGGCGCGGCGGAGGCCGACGTGATGCTCATGGCGGCGACGGCCGCCTCGATCCTCTCGCAGCTCGACGCAGCCGAGGCCTGGCTCCAGAAGGCGAAGGCCGCGGGAGCGGCGCCGCCGCAGGGGGCCGAGCGGGCGGAGGCCATCGCGCGGTCGCGAGACAAGGTGGACGCCGAGATGAAGCGGCGCGAGGCCGAGGCGGCCGCCGACGACCTGCCGCGGGTGAAGCTCGAGACGAGCGCCGGCGACGTGGTGGTGGAACTCTTCGAGGACGACGCCCCCAACACCGTGGCCAACTTCGTGCACCTCGTGGAGAAGGGCTACTACGACGGCACGCCCTTCCACCGCGTGATCGGCGGCTTCATGGCACAGGGGGGCGATCCCACGGGCACAGGCAGCGGCGGGCCGGGCTACGCCATCGCCTGCGAGTGCGCGGCGCCGACCGCCCGCAAGCACTTCTTCGGCACGCTGTCGATGGCCCACGCCGGCCCGGACACGGGCGGGTCGCAGTTTTTCCTGACCTTCGCGCCCACCGAGCACCTCGACGGCAAGCACACGGTGTTCGGCCGGGTGATCGAGGGCTTCGACGTGCTGCCCTTCATCCAGCGGACGCAGGACACGCAGGGCCGCACGGTCGCGGGCGTCGAGCCGGATAGAATAACGAAGGCGACGGTGCTGCGGAAGCGGGACCATGCCTACGAGCCGAAGACCCTGCCCGATCCGCGGCGCTGACCGTCGGCCCACCTGACCGGAGCGCGTTGCAGATGCGGTTTCACCCCCGAACCCTCGCGTGCCTCGTGGCCGCCACCGCCTTCGCCGCGAGCGCGGCCGACACCCCCGGAGGAGCCAGCGTGACCCCCAACGGCGACCCCGCCACCAACCCGGCCGTGGCCGGCCGCGTGCCCGACGCGGAACTCCCGCGGACCGAGGCCGAGTGGCGGCAGCGGCTCACGCCCGAGCAGTTCGAGGTGACGCGTCTCAAGGGCACCGAGCGGGCGTTCACAGGCAAATACACCGACACCGAGGCCCCGGGCACCTACCGCTGCATCTGCTGCGGCGAGCCGCTCTTTGCGTCGGGAGCCAAGTTTCACTCCGGCTGCGGCTGGCCGGCATTTGCCGCGCCGATCGACGGTGCGCGCAACCAGGCCGTGGCCGAGCACGAGGACCGGTCGCACTTCATGATCCGCACGGAGGTCACGTGCCGCCGCTGCGGCGCGCACCTCGGCCACGTGTTCAACGACGGTCCCCCGCCGACGGGGCTGCGTTACTGCATCAATTCCGCGTCGATCACGTTCGACGCGGAACAGCCCGACGGCAAGGCCTCTCGCTGATCGCTCTATCCCGTCAGGGAAGCCCGGAGCGCGAGCGACGGGTATGCGGATGGCCACGGCAGCGGCTCCGCGGTGGCGAATGAGGAGGCGACCCGTATTCCCCGCGCTTGCGCTTGGGGCTTCCTTCGGGATGCATTCCCCGCGCACCGCGCAACGCCAGGCCCGGAGGGCCGGGTTGACACCAGCCGGCGGAGGCCGGCCAAGCCCGGGGCGGCAGGATGCCGAGCCCGGGCGTGCGGGAGAAGCCCGGGGACACCGCGTCGAGGCG
>JBJTIV010000199.1:0-2035 GCA_046095145.1 Planctomycetaceae bacterium | reverse complement strand
AGCCCGCCCGCCGTCGCGCACAAGGACGTCAACGACCGCCTCGGCCTCACGCCGCTGGTGCTCGACGCGGTCCGGTCGCGGGTGTCGGCGGCCACGCTGCCCGCCGCGGCCTTCGTGGCGCTCGCGCTCGTGACCTTCGCGACCGGCTCGTTCTGGGGCACCTACGCGGTGGCCCTGCCGATCGTGGTGCCGCTGGCGCGCGAGCTCCACGCCGACCTGCCGCTCACGCTCGGCGCCGTCGTGTCGGCCGGCGCGTTCGGCTCCCATGCCTGCTTCTTCGGCGACACCACGGTGCTCGCCTCGCAGGCCGCGGGCTGCGAGAACCTCGCGCATGCCGCGAGCCAGCTGCCCTACGTGCTCCTGGGCGCGGCGATCACGACCGCGGCCTATCTCGCCTGCGGCACGATGCTCTGCGGCTGACGCCTGTCATGCCAACGGCTGGGAAAACATGAGCCTGTCTTCAGGCTCACTTCAACCGGAGACTCGCGCTACGACGTCGTCGTCGTGAGAGCCTCCCCATGCACACGCGCGGGATTCGGCACTGCGTCATCAAGGTCGAGCTAACGTAGCTCTTGGTTGTAGTCATGGCGTGCTACCGGAGCTGGCTTATCCGGGAACTGCTTCGTGAACGTGGCTTCAAAGATCAGGGCCGGCGAATCCGGTTCGGTAAACTCTGGGTGAAATCTCGGGTTGTAGAACGTGTAGTTGTCGTGCGATACGACCTTCACGACCGATCCCCATGGCCCTGGCCGTACGCGAGCGGGGGAAGCCGACGGATCGCGACGGCGTTCCCCTCCCGGCCTGAAACTCGATTCACGCGAGTCCGGCCCCGGGAGCGGCGACGATAGCAGCCCCACCGAGGCGATCGTTCCACTCGTCTACGACCGCAGGGAGGCCGCACGCAACGCAGCTGAAAAACGCGATGGAGCCGCTTGAGCGGTGCAGCTAAAATCGTGGGCGCGGGATGCCACAGCCGTCTCGGCCGTGGTATCCCGGCGATGGGTCGCTGCTTCGCACGTTCAGCGACGGGCTCGATCGAAGTCTGAGGTACCGGCCAAATGGTTACCGGCGTCAAGAAACTACCAATCCAGTTCGACCGTGACCGCCTGGTGGCTTTCTGCCGCGACCGGGGCATCGTTCGCCTGAGCGTGTTCGGTTCCGTGCTCCGCGATGACTTCGATCCAGCTCGCAGCGACATTGATGTCCTGGCCGATTTCAAGCCGGAGGCAACGCGCGGCATCGGATTTCGCTTCTTCGGGTATGGCGACGAGCTGGCAGGAATCCTCGGCCGTAGAGTCGACTTCTGCTCACGACTGGACCCACGTCTCGAGCCGACCGTTCGCCGAGAAGCCGTCACGATCTACGAGGATTCATGAGCCGTCGTGACCCGCGAATCACGCTCGCGCAGATTCGCGACGCGGCCGAAAAGGCCCGGGCATTGTGTGCCGCGCACACGCTTGATTCCCTTCTGGCGGACTGGAAGGCGACGGCCGCACTGGAGCGATGTATCGAAATTGTTGGTGAGGGAGTACGACGTCTTCCGAACGAACTCAAGCAGCGTCGGGATGATATTCCTTGGAAGGACATCGCGGGCACGCGAGATCACCTCATCCACGGCTACGACCTGATCGACCATCGCGTCCTGTGGGATGCCGTGCAGATCGACGTTCCTCGGCTCATCGAGGCGATCGACGAGCTACTCGCCTGAGTGGAACCCGCAGACCGGAATGAGGCCTGAGAAGCCATGGCTGGTGTCAAGCACCGGCCGCACGTCGCTGCTCCGCACGATACGCCTTGATATCGTTTTCGATCTCTTGGGCCTCCATGGGCGGTACAGCGGCTGGAACCATCTTCTGCCGGGCGGCCTGCATCTTTCCGACACGCCGATGATCGTTCGCCGCCCGCCTGCGTCGTGAGGCGCAGATGCGAACCTTTCTGCCGAGTCACGATATACCCGAAAACTTCGAGTCGCTTGGCGATCCGCCCCTGACACGTCCCGCGGCAACCGTGGGCTCCCGGGGCGAGCACCTCGGCT
>JBJTIV010000198.1:0-2047 GCA_046095145.1 Planctomycetaceae bacterium | reverse complement strand
CCCCACCGATCGTGTTCAGCGCCGCGGTCGGTCGGTGGCGCGGGGCCTTCGACCGCGACGGCCGTCCGGCCGCCGGCTGCGCGGTGTCGGTGGGGAACTTCGACGGCGTGCACCTGGGCCACGCGGCGCTCGTCGCGCGGCTGCGGGCCGTGGCGGAGCGGCTGGACGTGCCGGCGGTGGCGCTCACGTTCGATCCGCATCCCGCGAGCCTCGTCCGCCCGGGTGCCGCGCCCGTCCCGCTGACCACGCCGGCCCGCCGCGCGGAGTTGCTGCTCGGGCTGGGACTCGACGCCGTCCTCGTGCAGCCCGTGAACCGCGGGCTCATCGACCTGCCACCGGAGGCCTTCTACCGCGAGGTGCTGCGGGGGCGGCTGGAGGCGGCGGCGCTCGTCGAGGGGCCCGACTTCCGGTTCGGCGCCCGCCGCGCCGGCGACGTGGCCCTCCTGCGCGGGCTGTGCGCCGCCGACGGCGTGGCGATCGAGGTGGTGGAGCCCGTGGCCGCCGCCGGCGACACCGTGTCGAGCTCGCGGATCCGCGCGCTCGTGGCCGCGGGCGACGTGGCCGCGGGCAACGCGCTGCTCACCGCGCCCTTCCGGGTGACCGGCACGGTGGTCACCGGGGCGCGGCGCGGCGCCGGCCTCGGCTTTCCCACGGCGAACCTCGCGGAGATCGCCACGCTCGTGCCGGGGCCGGGCGTGTACGCGGCCCGGGCGGTCGCGCCGGGCCGGACCGAATCGCTCCCCGCCGCCGTGCACGTGGGCGCGAATCTCACGTTCGGCGCGACGGTGCCCACCGTCGAGGCGCACCTCGTGGGCTTCGCGGGCGATCTCTACGGCCGCGTCCTCGACGTTGACTTCCTCGAGCGGCTGCGGGACACTCGCCGCTTCGATTCGACTCACGACCTCAAGGCACAACTGGCCCGCGACGTGGATGCCGCCGTGGCGGTGGCGCGACGCGACGCCGCCGCCGGCGGAGCGACCTGATGCGACTCGACTGGGCCAGCCTGCTCGACATCCTGCGGCGGTCGCAGCGGGTGGTGCTCACGAGCCACGTGCGGCCCGACTGCGACGCGCTGGGGAGCGAGCTCGGCCTCGCCGGCATCCTCGAGGCCCTCGGCGCGCACGTGCGCATCGTCAACGCGCAGGCCACGCCCGCGAACCTGAAGTGGATCGATCCGGAGGGGCGGCTCGAGTCGCTGGCCGGCGGCGTGAAGCCGGCCGATCTCGCCGACCGCGACCTGGCGATCGTGCTCGACACGAGCGCCTGGGCCCAGCTCGGGGCGATGGGGGAGGTGATCAAGTCGCTGCGGGACCGCGTGCTGGTGATCGACCATCACGTCAGCGAGGACGACCTCTCCGACCGGTGGTTCAAGGACACCTCCGCCGAGGCCACCGCGCGGATCGTCTACGAGATCGGCCTGCGGCTGCGGGTGCCGCTCACCGAGCGGATCGCCGCGCCGCTCTATGCCGGGCTGTCCACCGACACCGGCGGCTTCCGGTTCCCGTCGGTGACGGGCGAGTCGTTCCGGATCGCGGCCCGGCTCGTCGACGCCGGAGCGAATCCCGCGGCGATCTACCGCGAGCTCTTCGAGCAGGACTCGCTGGCCCGGCTGCACCTCGTGGGCCGCACGCTCGCCGGCGCGACGACCACCCGCGAGGGCAGGGTGATCACGTCGCAGGTGCTGCAGCGCGACATCCAGGAGGTGAACGCCCAGCCCGCCGACACCGAGGACCTCATCAACCTCACGCTCGCCGTGAAGGGCACCGAGCTGGCGGCCATCCTCATCGAGCAGCCCGACGGCCGGATCAAGACGAGCTTCCGCAGCCGCGGCCCGGTGGACTGCAACCTGCTGGCGGCGCGGTTCGGCGGCGGCGGCCACAAGGCGGCGGCCGGCGCGATCCTGCCCGGGCCGTTCGCCGCCGCCAAGGCGCAGGTCGACGCCGCCGTGGACGAGGCCTGGCTCGCGAGCCGCGCGGCCGCGACGTGACCGGCCAGCGACCAGGGGAGCACGCAGCCGTGACGCCAGAACGACCGGCCGCCGGACCCG
>JBJTIV010000197.1:0-5263 GCA_046095145.1 Planctomycetaceae bacterium | reverse complement strand
CTCGACCACGCCCCGGGTCACCAGGTCGTCGCCGCGCACGCCGACGTAGGCGTCCTCGCGTTCGAGCACGAGCGGGCCGCGGCCACCGAGGGCGAGCGCAGCGTTGGCCCCGGCCACGAGCCCCTGGGCGGCCGCCTCCTCGTAGCCCGTCGTGCCGTTGACCTGCCCCGCGAGGAACAGGCCGCGCACCCGCTTGCTCTCGAGCGTGCCCATGAGCTGGTCGGGGGGGCAGTAGTCGTACTCGACGGCGTAGCCGTAGCGCACGATCACCGCCCGCTCGAGCCCCGGCACGAGGCGGATCATCGCGTCCTGCACGTCGCGGGGAAGGCTCGTGGAGATCCCGTTGACGTAGATCTCACGGGTGTGGCGGCCTTCGGGCTCGAGGAACAACTGGTGGCCATCCTTGTCGGCGAAGCGGACCACCTTGTCCTCGATGCTCGGGCAGTAGCGGGGGCCGCGGGAGGCGATCTGGCCGGTGAACATCGGCGCCCGGTGCAGGTTGGCCCGGATGAGGTCGTGGACGTCCGGCGTCGTGCGCGTGATCCAGCAGGGCATCTGCTCGCGGTCGATCGCATCGGTGAGAAAGGAGAAGGGCTGGGGCTCGGGGTCGCCGGGCTGCACGTCGAGCCGCGCGAAGTCGATCGAGGTCGCCGCCAGCCGGCAGGGCGTGCCGGTCTTGAAGCGATCGACCGTGAAGCCGAGCCGGGCGAGCGCGCGGGAGATGCCGGTCGTCGTCCCCTCCCCGGCCCGGCCGCCGGCCGTCGTCGCCTCGCCCGTGTGCATGACCGCCTGGAGGACCGTGCCGGTCGTGAGCACCACCGCGGCCGCACGATACTCCGCGTCGCCGCGCACGCGCACGCCCGTGATCCGCGCCTCCGGTGCGGCCCCGGGCGCCGCGGGCCGCGGCTCCACGAGCAGGTCCTCCACGGTCTCCTGCCGCAGGTGGAGCTGCGGCGTCTCCTCGACGATCCGCTTGGCCTCCATCTGGTAGAGCCGCTTGTCGGCCTGGGCCCGGGGGCCGTGCATGGCCGGCCCCTTCGAGCGGTTGAGCACCCGGAACTGGATGCCGGTGGCGTCGATGGCGCGGCCCATCACGCCGCCCAGGGCATCCACCTCGCGGACGAGCTGCGCCTTGCCCACGCCTCCGATGGCCGGGTTGCAGCTCATCTGGCCCACGGTGTCACAGCTGGCCGTGAGCAGCGCCGTGCGGGCCCCGAGCCGGGCCGCGGCGCAGGCCGCCTCCACGCCCGCATGGCCGGCACCGATCACGATCACGTCGTAGTCGTAGGTGGAACGCATGGGCTCACGCGTCGCGGCCGGCGGGTGGCCCAAGGTGCGGCCGCGACCGTCGAGATTGAATCACAGCGGGCAAGCTGGGCAAAGCGACGGATCGGGGGAGGGTGGAATCCGGGCTGTCCTCCGCCGGCGACGTTCTCCTAGAGTCCGGTCGTCGGGCATGTCCAACCCTTCAGCAGCATCCAGCTGCGGGCACCCGCCGCGGACACCGTCGTCGCAACGACCCATGACCCGCCGACCCGACGCCTCCGCGCGGCCGCTGCTCATCGGCGGCATGCACCGTTCCGGCACGTCGCTGACCGCATCGCTCGTGGCCAGCGGCGGCATCGATCTCGGACCCGAACTGCTCGGGGCCAACGCGTGGAACGCGGCGGGCCACTTCGAGGATCTCGGCATCCTGGAATTCCACCGCCGCGCGCTCGTGGCCGGGGGCATCTGCGCCGAGGGCTACACGGCGACGGGCCGCGGCGACGTGCCCGCCGCCCTCAAGCCGCAGGCCGACGAGCTGCTCGCCGAGCGGATGCGGCCGGGCGTGGCCTGGGGCTGGAAGGAGCCGCGGACCACCTTGTTTCTCGACTTCTGGCAGCAGCGCCTGCCGCAGGCGCGCCACCTGTTCGTGTTTCGGCGGCCCTGGGAGGTCGCCGACTCGCTCTTCCGGCGCGGCGACCCGACGTTTCTCGACAACCCCATGTTCGCCTTCGACGTCTGGACGCACTACAACCGCACGATCATCGACTTCATGCGGCGGCACCCGGACCAGTGCATGCTCTGCGACATCGCGCAGGTGATCGCCGATCCGCAGCGCGTGGTCGCCGACGTCCGCACCCGGCTCGACGTCGCGGTCGGCCGCCCTGCGGCCCGGTATCGCACCGGCATGCTCGCCCGCGACGTCGGCTTCACGCGCGCCGCCATCGTGCGGACGGTGGCTCCCCAGGCGTGGCAGACCTACGTCGACCTCTGCGCCCTGGCCGGCGTCAGCGACGAGTTCGTGACGCTGGCGAGCGGCGAAGCCTCACTGGGCGAGTGCATTGTCCTCGAGTGGGCGCGGGCGAGCCGGGCCGAGGCCGAGACGGAGGCCGCGCCGGAGACGGGTGCCTCCGGGCTCGTCGAGCAGCCGCAGGCCGGAAGCCCGCGGCCTCCGCTCCTGGCGGCCGTGCAGCGGGCCTCGACGAAGCTTCTCAAGCGGCTGGCTGCGGTGAGCCGCCGCATCGCGCCGTCGGACCAGGCCGTCGTCGACCCGCCCGACGTGCTCGCCTTCCCGACTCCGATCCAGACGCCTTCCGCCCGCCGGGCCGCCTGACCCGGGAGCCTCGCGCCACGAGGCACGGGCACCCGCTCCCCGCACGTCCGGGGCGGCTTGGTCACGCGGCCCGGGCATCGGCCGCGGACGACCGCACGGGTGGCCGCAGCGCGAACAGGGAGAAGATCTCCTCGGCCGTCAGGCCGCCGCCGGACGGCGTGCCCGCCTGCGCGAGCACGGTGTCGGACAGGTCGCGCTTGCGACGCAGCACCTCGTCGATCCGCTCCTCGATCGTGTCGTGGGCCAGGAACCGCGTCACGGTCACGGCCCCCGCGGCGCCGATGCGATGCGCCCGGTTGATCGCCTGGTCCTCCACCGCCGGGTTCCACCAGCGGTCGAAGAGGAAGACGTACTGGGAGAACTGCAGGTTCAGGCCCACCGCGCCCGCGCCGTAGGAGAGCAGCAGCACGGAGTGGCGGGGGTCGTGCCGGAAGCGGCGGATCGCCTCGTCGCGGGCCTGCGTCGACATCCCCCCGTGGTACTCGACCGCCCCGAACCGGGCCAGCTTGTCGCGCAGGCGGCCCAGCGTCTCGACCCACTGGCTGAAGACGAGCGCCTTGCGGCAGCTGGCCCGCACCTCCTCGAGCTCGGCGGCGAGGCAGTCGAGCTTCGCGCTCTCGCCGGTGGCCGTGTCGAAGTTGCAGATCTGCTTGAGCCGCAGCACGAGCTCGAAGACGTGCTGGATCGTGGCCTCGGCGCCGAGCCCGGAGAGCCGCAGCACCCCCTCCTCCTCGGCCCGACGGTAGGTCTCGCGCTGTTCGGGGCCGAGTTCGATCCGGGCGTCGCGGTTGAGCCGGGGCGGCATGTCGGTGAGCACCTTCTCCTTCGTGCGGCGGAGGATGTGGTCGGAGACGGCGCTGCCCAGAGCCCGCGGCGTCATGCGCCGGTCGAGGAGGCCCGGGGCCACGAATTCGAAGATGCCCAGCAGGTCGTCGGTGCCGTTCTCGATCGGCGTGCCCGTGAGCGCCCACCCGCGGCGGCGCGGCAGCCCACGGATGGCCCGGTTGGTCTGGCTGTCGGCGTTCTTGATCCGCTGCGCCTCGTCGAGCACGACCAGGTCGAAGGAGAGTCCCAGCTCCGCCACGAGCGCCTGGTCGCGCACGAGCACCTCGTAGTTCGCCACCTTCACCGGCACGTCGGGCAGGCTCCACTGCCAGCGGCGCCGGGCGGGATCCCCCTCGATGACGGCCACGACGAGCTCCGGCGCCCAGTCGGCCAGTTCGCGGGCCCAGTTCGAGACGAGCCCCTTGGGGCAGACCACGAGCACCTTCCGCGCCTCGCCCGACCGCACGAGCAGGCGGATCGAGGAGATCGCCTGCATCGACTTGCCGAGGCCCATCTCGTCGGCGAGCACCGCGCCGTGCCGCGGCAGCAGGAAGGCCATGCCCTCGAACTGGAAGGGGAACGGCGCCCGCGGGAAGGTGAGGCGGCCGGCCCGGAGCGTGGTCTCGAGATCGGGCTGCAGCAGGTAGAAGAACCGCTCCTCGAGCTTGACCACGTCGGCCGGCGGCGCGATGCGGGCCCGCCGCGGCAGCCCGCCGGCGGTCGCGGCGTCGTCCGGCCGCTCCCGCTGCCGGGCCCGCGCCCCGGGGGCGACGGCGGCGGGCGGCGTTGCCGCGGCCGCCGGCGGCGACCCGAACCGGTAGCTCCGCACGACGGGCGCGGTGGCGACGAGCTCCATCCGCGCGACGACCGGCCGACCCGCCTCGAGCGGCAGTCGCAACACCTGCGGCCCCGACAGCGGCGACCAGGCCGGCGCCGCAGCCACCTCGGGCAGCACGAGCGCGCCGCGGCGGATGGACCGCACCGGGGCCGCCTCGCGTTCCGGGCCGTCGCGTTCCGCCATGCATTCGCCCCCGCGGCCCGCACCGCCCCGCGCCGGCGTCAGTGCCGCTGCGCCTCGTCGATCGCCGCCCGGATCCGCTCGAAGGGCTCGCACAGGTCGACGGCCGCGCCGAGCTCCTCCAGCCGCCCGCGGATCGTGGCCTGCCGCTCCGGATCGCCCCCCGGCGGACTCACGTGCACCGGCCCCACGGCGAAGCCCGCCGGATCCACCGCAGCGTCGCCCTTCTTCACCAGCGCCACCGGCAGGCTCGTGTGCGGCCGCACCTGGAGCAGCGACTCCTGGTCGGTGAGCACCACGACCGGTGCCACGCTCCCCTCGCCCAGCAGCGTGCCGCCGATCTGCCGACCGTGGAGGTGGCCGTGGAGGGTGGGGCCGTAGAGGATGGCCTGCGCCCGCGACACCTTCACGGGCGCCGTGCAGTGGAATTCGAGCGGGCGACCCGCCCCGTCGACGAGCAGGTAGCCTCCGAACAGCCCGTGGGCCGACGAGTCGACGACGGTGAGAAATCCGAACGTGACGGCGGCGCCGTCGGGATCCGTCCGCAGTTCCATCCGCCCTCCCGCAGCCCACCGCGAACCATCCATCGGGCGAACCCGCCGGGCACTTGAACGGCGGCCCGACGACGGCACTCCGGCGGCCGCCACAGGGCCGTTCGTCGACCGGTGGCACCGCTGGGGAGGGTCGTGCCGGATGTGAGGCCGCGCCCGCCGCCGCCGGGGCGGCACCCGCCGGAGCGCCGCCTTTTCGCGGCCGTTCAAGTGCCCGGCGGGTTCGCCCGATGGATGGTTCTCGGGTGGGTGCGGGAGGGGACATGGAAGCGC
>JBJTIV010000196.1:0-3870 GCA_046095145.1 Planctomycetaceae bacterium | reverse complement strand
GCCGACGGGCCGCCGGGCTGGGCGCCGCCGGGCAGCTGCGGGGTGTGGGGCGCCCGCCAGCCGCGCCCGCGGCCGGCCGGCGTGCGGCCGCTGGCCGCCCTCCAGGCGCGTGACGTCCACGAGACGGGCCCCGGCGCCTGCGTTACGCTCGCGCTCGTCGAGCGGCAGGCCGGCGACGCCGGCCTGCCCGGCCACCTCTCCGACTGGCGCGGCAGCTGGCGCGACGTCCCCACGCATCGCGTCGCCTGGCGCACGCTCGAGATCGAGTCGCCCGCCGGCGGCGACGAGGAACTCGCGACCGCGATCTGGTCGGCGCTCGAGGCGGGGCCGGCGCCGGACACGGCCGCGCTCGAGGTCGTGCGCGTGGCCGTGGCCTGCGGCACGAGCGTGGCGCGGCGGGTGCGCGTGGCGGAGATCGCGGCCGAGACGCTCGCCCGGCTGCGGCAGCTCCACGACCCCAAGGCCGCCCGACGCTGGGTCCGCGAACTCGTCGCCGACCCCCGCGAGTCGCTCGCCCCGCTCGGTCACGCGCGGTCGGGGGGCCGCCCCGGCAGCACGACCTCGTTCTCGTCGGCGCTGGCCGACATCGTCACCGGCCTCGAGCCCTCGAGTGCCACCGTGGCCGCCACGCTGGACGCCCGCGAGGCGGGCTGGCTGGCGCTCGAACTCATCGAGTCGATCTGAACGCAGCACGCAACCATCACGGGCGGCACGCGGAGGAGACCATGTTCATCGAACGCATCGACGTCGAACGCTTCGGCGCGCTGGCGCGCACGACGATCGACCGTCTCGGCCCGGGCATCCAGGTGCTCCACGGGACGAACGAGACCGGCAAGACCACCCTGCTCGAGTTCGTGCGGGCGGTGTTCTTCGGATTCGCGGGGCAGTTCCGCCGCGGCGTGCTCGATCCGCAGGTGCCCTGTGCCGGCCGGCTGATCGTGCGCACCGGGCCGGAGCGCACGCTGCTGTCGATCGAACGGCGCCACGAGGGCCCGCACCTCGCGGCGCTCTCCCGCGCGGCCTACGAGGACGACGTGATCGGCCTCGGCGGGGACACCGGCGACCTCGTGCGGATCGAGGACGTCGACCCGCGGACCGAGGGCCGCCATCGCGTCTATCTCCAGGATCTCGTCGGCGGCATCGACGAGACCACGTTCACCAACGTCATGGCCTTCGGCCTCGACGAGCTCCACGAACTCCGCACGCTCGAGCCCGAGGGCTGCGGCAGCCGGCTCTACGAGCTCGCCAGCGGCCTCGACCGTTCCAAGGTGTCGCGGGTGCTCACGCATCTCCGCGACGCCATCGCCCGTCTCGACTCGACCGACCCGAGTGTGTCGCCCCTGGCCGCCCTCCGCGGGAAGGCGGCCGAGCTCGCCGACCGGATCGCGGCGCTCGGCGGCCCGGCCCTCGCGGCCGGCGGCCTGTGGGCCGAGCTCGGTCATCTCGACGCCGAGCTCGAGGGCCTCGCGGCCCGGATCGGCGAGGCCGAGCGGGCCGAGCGGGTGGTCCGGGGCGTGCTGCCGCTGGCCGATCTGCACGATGCGTGGCGGCGGACGGCCGACCGCCGCGCCAGCCTCGAGCAGTCGCCCCTCGTGCATCCCGACCGTGACGCCTGGCGGTTCGCCGCGCGCCGGCTCAAGCGGATCGAGCGGCTGGCCGCGCGCCGCCGGAAGCTGCGCGGCAGGCTCGCCCGCGGACTACGGGAGCTGCCCGCCGAGTCCGCCGTGTGGCGGAAGCGGGCCGCCGTGGCCGCGCTCGTCGACGAGCAGCCGCGGCTGGAGCGGGCGCTCGCCGACGCGGCCCGCGCGGAGGCCCATGCCCGGCTCGCCGCGCGGCGGTTCGGGGAGCAGGTGGGGATCGCGGGCCTGTCGCGGGTGCTGCCGTCGGCGGTCGGCCTGGACACGGCGGGCGACGCGCTGCCCGACGTGCTCCTGCCGGAGGGCTTCGCGCACTCCTTCGGGCCCCTGCGGGCCCGGGCCCGCGACTGTGCCGCCGCCGCGAAGGACGTGGCGGCCGCGCGGCGCGAGTTGACGGAGGCGAAGCGGGCCCACGCCGACATCCGCGGCGGCGTGAAGGGCGCGCATGCGGCGCTCGGCGGCCTCACCATCGCCGCCGCGATCGAGGAGGCGGCGGGCCGCGCGGCGGCCCTGCGGCGCCGCATCGCCGCGGGCGAGCAGGCCGCCGACGTCGACCGGGCGATCGTGCGGCTCGAGCGCGAGGTGGCCGACAGCCTCGTCAACCAGCTCGTGCCGGCGCCGTGGCTCATCGCCCTGGGCACGCTGTTCGTCGTCGGCGCGGGCATGCTGCTCTCGGGCCTGCTGCTGCCGGCGAGCGTGACCGGCTCGCTCGCCTACGCGCTGGCGGCGCTGGGCCTGGCGGGCACGGGCGTGGCGTCGGTCACGACCTGGTCGCTCGACCGCAGCGCCACACAGCGGCTCGAAGCGGCGCGGAGCCAGCTGGAGACGACCCGGCGACAGCGGGCCGACCTCCTCGCGCAGCTCGCCGGCCTCGATGCCACGCTCGGCGCCGAAGCCGCCGGTGGACTCGAGCGGCGTCTGGCCGCCGCGCAGGCCGAGGTGGACCGGCTCGAGGCCCTCGCCGCCCGCGAGGGCTCGGTACACGTGCTCGCCGATCGCGTCGCCGTCGCGGAACAGGGCCTGGCGCGGGCGGTGGAGGTCCGCAAGGCCGCGCGGCACCGCTGGCGGCGGGCGCTCGAGCACCGCGGGCTGCCCCCCACGCTCTCGCCCCGCGAGGTGCGGCAGATCGCCACCCACCGCCACACGCTGCTCACGCTCGACGATGACCGCCGCCGGCTCTCCGAGGAGGCGCGACACAAGCGGGAGGAGGTGGCCGCCTTCGGCAGGCGGATCGACGAGCTGCTCGTGGAGTGCGAGCTGCTGCCCGAGTCGACGCCCCTGGAGCACCTCCGCCTGCTGCAGGAGCGGCTCGACGCCGACAAGGCCGTCATGCGGCGGCGGGCCTCGCTCGCCCGCCGCCTCGAGTCGGCGCGGCGTCGGCATCGCCACGCGGTGCGGCAGGTACGCGTCGCCGAACGGGCGGTGCGGGAGTTCTTCTCGCGCTGGACGGCCGCCGACGAGCGGGAGTTCCTCGCCAAGGTCGACCGCCGGCCCGAGTACGAGCTGGCCCGGGCCGAGGCCGAGGCCGCGGAGACGGCCTGGCTCGACGCGCGGCGGCGCACCACGGAGCCGGCCGACGTCGAGCGCTGGCTGGCCGAGCGGGCGGCCGTGCCGCTCGAGCAGCGGCTCGCCGACGCGGTCGCCGTGACGGCCCGCCACCGGCAGGCGCTGGCCGCGGCCCGCGACCAGCGCCAGGCCGTCGCCGCCCGCGTGGACGCCTTGGCCCACGACCACGGCACCGAGGCGCTGCAGGCGGAACTGGCCGACGTCGAGGCGCGACTCGCCGACCAGGTCGAGCGCCGCCGGCATCTCGAGCGGGCCCGCACGCTGCTGGAGGAGACGCGGGCCGTCGTGGCCCGCGACCACCAGCCCCCCGTGCTCCGCGAGGCCTCCCGCTGGCTGGCGCGGCTCACCGACGGCCGCTACCCCTCGATCACGACCGCGGTCGACGAGGCGCGGCTCGAGGTGCACGAGTCCGACGGCCGGGCCTGGAATCCCGAGCGGCTCAGCCGCGGCACGCGCGAGCAGGTGTTCCTCGCCCTGCGGCTCGCGCTCATCCGCGACCTGGGTCGCCACGACGTGAGCCTGCCGGTGGTGATGGACGACGCGCTGGTGAATTTCGACGACGCCCGCGCCCGGCTGGCGGCCCGCGTGCTCGTGGAATTCGTCACCGAGCAGGGGGCCGGCCGGCAGATGCTCGTGCTCACCTGCCACGAGCACGTGGCCGAGATGT
>JBJTIV010000195.1:0-9005 GCA_046095145.1 Planctomycetaceae bacterium | reverse complement strand
GTATATCTCCCGCCCGTCGGCCGCCTCGATGAAGCCGTAGCCCTGGAGCGGGAAGAACTGCGAGATCCGGCCGCGGGCCCGCGGCCGGTGGAACTTCTCGAAGCCGGACAGCCGGCGGAGGTGGTCCTCGAGCCGCCGCCGGGCCGCGAGGAAGGAATCGCGGAGGGCGACGAACACGTCCTCGTGGGCGTGATCGAGGTGATGGTCTCGGTTGACGACGATCTCGACCCCCGGGACGACGAGGTCGACCCGCACCGCATAGAGCCGGCCCTCGCGGTGGTGGCGGTGCGGCTGGGCGACCACGACGTGGCAGCCCGTGATCCGGTCGGTCAGCCGCTCGAGCTGGGCGACGTGATCGAGCGCCGCGTCACGGACGGCCTCGTCGATGGGAAGGTCGTCGAACGACACCTGCGGTTGCGTCTGCATGCCGGCTGCTCCCGGAAACCGAGGGCCGCCTCCTGCGCACGTCGCCGAACGTTAGAACCGCGAGCCGGGGGATGCCGCCGGACCGCGTGGAATCCGGAGTTTCGCGGAACCGCGGAAACAGGACAGTTTGCGGCGGTGGGGCGCCGGCGGAAGAGCGGCGAAGCGGGCGGCGTTCCGATCCGTGCCGCCGTCCGGGCCGGTTGGGCTGGGTCTGCGGATTGCTGCAGGGGGGGGTCGGGAAGTGACGATGGCAGACGGGCGTGTGTTCGCGCCACCCTGCAGGCCCGTCCCGGCGGCGGACCGGATGCCATGACGAACCGTCTCACGATCGCGGGCCACCGCCATGCGGCAGGGTTGCTCCTTGCGCTGTCGATCGCCGCGACCGGCGTGGCCGGCGGCACGGAGTCCTGGCCGTACCCGCCGGATGCCCTGCGCTCCGCCGATCCCGGGCCTCCGCTCGATGCTCCGTCGGCCGACGCGGGCATGCCGCCCGGGATACCGACCGCATCCGCGGACATCCACGGCCCGAGCCCGCGGGCACTCGACGAGTTCGTCGCGCTCGCCGAGCGCAGTCACCCGCGGCTCGTCGCCGCCCGGGCGGCGGTCGAGGCGGCCCGCGGCAAGGCCGTGCAGGCGAGGCTCTATCCCAATCCGATGTTCGCCATGGGGTCGCCCCAGGCCGCCGGCGCCAACAGCCAGTGGAATGGCTTCGCCACGCAGGACGTGGTCACGGCCGGCAAGCTGCGGCTCGCGCAGCAGGCCGCCCTGAGGGAGGTGCAGAAGGCGGAGTACGACCTGATCCGCGCGCGATACGACGTGCTCCGCGACGTGCGGCAGAGCTACTACGCCCTGCTCGTGTCGCAGCGCCGGCTCGAGATCTACAAGCAGCTGTTCGACATCGCGAAGCGGTCCTACGAGATCGGCAGCCAGCTGGCCGAGGCGGGCGAGGGCACCAAGGCCGACGTGCTCTTCTGGAGCATCGAGCGGGACCGGGCCGACGTGCGGCTGCTCAACTCGACGGTGTTCATCGAGACGGGCCGCCGGCAGCTCGCGGCCGCGGTCGGCCTGCCGCGGGCCGACGTCGGCCTGCTCGAGGCCGACCTGTTCCAGCGACTGCCGAACTTCGAGCTCAAAGACCTGCAGGAGGCCGTGGTGCGCCGCAACGCCCTGCCGCGGGCCGCGGAGGCCAACGTGGCCCGGGCGCAGTGGGCGCTCGAACGGGCGGTCGTGGAGCCGATCCCGAACGTGAACGTGCTCGGCGGCTACCAGCGTCAGGTCGACTTCCCGCCGCAGGACCAGGGGCTCGTGCAGGTGATGGTGGAGGTGCCGCTGTTCGACCGCAACCAGGGCAACATCCGCTCCGCCCGGGCCGACATCGCCACGTCGCGGGCCACGCTCCGCACGGTGGAACTCGACCTGGCCACGCAGGCCGCCGAGGCCGTGGCCTCGTATCGCACGTCGCAGCGGCTCGCCGAGTGGTACGAGCGGTACATCCTGCCGAAGGCCCGGGAGACGGTGCAGCTCACGCAGCGGCTCTACGCCCAGGGCGAAGTGACGTTTCTGAGCCTGTTGCAGGCGCAGCGGATCCTCACGGAGACGGAACTGGCCTACGTCGAGGCCCAGGCCGACCGCTGGACGGGAGCCGTCACGATCGCCGATCTCCTGCAGCTCGACGTGTTTCCCCCGCCGCCCGACGCGCCCGCGGCGGTCGAGGTGCTCCCCGGCGGGCCGCCGCCGGCCAACCGGCCGGCCGCCGTTCCGTTGCCAGCGGTGCCGTCGCCGCCCGTGCCGTTGCCGGAGCCGTGACGCTCAGTCGGCGGCCGCGATCTCGAGCGGCAGCGACGTGCCGGCGGTCGTGCCGGCGAGCGTGTCGGTGATCGACATCTCCACGCGACAGCCGCCCGGCGGCGCCGTGTCGGGAATCCGCACGACGTAGCGGGCGAAATAATCGCGTCGGCGGCCCGTGCAGGTTTCCGCGATCGGCTCGAAGGTCCAGGTGTGGAGCGTGTGGTCCGCCTCGTCGATCAGCCGCAGCACGGTGTCGACGCACGTCGTATGGCCGGAGGGCGACGCGCCGACGGCGAGGTTGTCCAGCTCGACGTAGACGATCACCTCCTGCCCGGGCTCGAAGCGGTCCGTGGTGAACCGATCCACGTCGCCCCAGGCTCGGACGGCCGACGCGAAGCAGGCCGACCGCACGGCGAGCGTCGAGTCGACGGCGGGCGGCGCGGCCGGTGGATGGTCCGTCGCCACGACCGGTGGCTCTGTCGGCTCGGCCGTGGCGGTCGGCGGCGCCTGCTCCGCGGGCGGTGCGGGCTCCGGCGGCGGCGCTTCCACCGTCGCGGTGGCGGTCTCGGGAGAAGCGGGAGGAGCCGCAGGCAGCGACGCCGCGAACTCGTCGACGACCACGGGCCAGTCTTCAGGCTGCGTCCGCTGGAGCGTCGCCACCAGCGCGGCCTCGACCGCCGGATCGATCGGGCCCAGCCGCGACAGCCGGCTCATGGCCTCCTCGAGGGCCGCCTCGCGCCGCTCGCGATCCGTGGTGGCATCCTCCGCCGTGTCGGTCGGCTCGGCCTCGGGGGCGGCGGCCGGCTGCGTGTCGGGGTCCGGTTCGGCCTCGGCGGCATGCTCCGAGCCCTGCCAGAGGCCGTTCGTCAGCGACGCGGTGGTGAGCGCCGAGGTGCATCCAGACTGGGCGGCGAGGAGCAGGCAGGCCGCGGCGACGCCGGCCAGCAGGCCGGGACGGGTCGACACGCGCATCGGGTCGGTGGGCATCGGGTCTGGTGGCGCCGGGGGCCGCGACGGGCACGGACGGGGCGGGAAGATAGGACGCGGATACCCGCCGAAACAAGTGCAAACCAGCCGGTGAATGGGCGATGAATCCGGCCTCGCCCTCCGCGTCCTCCCCCTCGCCCCGGCCCGGCGCCGCACCGCGGCCCGCAGCCGCGGCGGTCGATGGTCACCGTCGGCGCGACACGGGTAGACTCCCGCCGCAGCGTCTCTCCGAACCGGACCCCGCATGCCCACGCCCGCATCCTGGCAGTCGGTCCCCGCCCAGTGGACGCACCGGCACCTGCTCGACCTCGAGCGGCTCACGGCCGACGAGATCCGGCTACTGCTCGACACCGCGGCGCTCTTCAAGGAGGCCACCGACGGCTGCCGCCGGAAACTCGCCATCCTCGCCGGCTCGACGGTCGTCACCCTGTTCTTCGAGAGCTCCACCCGCACGCGGACGAGCTTCGGCCTCGCGGCCCGCCGCCTCGGCGCCGACGTCGTGGACTTCACCACCGCCAGCAGCAGCCTCTCGAAGGGCGAGTCGTTCATCGACACGGCCAAGAACCTCGAGGCCATGGGGATCGACGCGGTGGTTGTCCGCCATGCCACGCCGGGCACGCCCCATCTCCTCGCCCGGCATCTCGGCGTGGGGGTGATCAACGCCGGCGACGGTCCGCACGAGCACCCCACGCAGGGCCTGCTCGACATCCTCTCGATCCGCGAGCGGCTCGGCGACCTCTCCGGGGCCACGATCGGGCTCGTGGGCGACATCGCCCACAGCCGCACCGCCCGCTCCAACATCTGGGGCCTGACGAAGCTCGGGGCGAAGGTCATCCTGTGCGGCCCGCCGACGCTCGTCTCGGACCGCTGGCGGGAGTTGGGCGTGGAGGTGTCGCACGATCTCGACGCCGTCGTGCCGCGGTGCGACGCGCTCAACCTGCTGCGGATCCAGTTCGAGCGGCAGAACACGCGGCCCTTCCCGTCGGTGCAGGAATACGCCCACCTCTACGCGATGACGATCGAGCGGCTGCGCCGGGCCCGCACCGGCCTGCTGATCCTGGCGCCGGGCCCGATCAACCGCGGCGTGGAGGTGACGGCGGAGGTGGCCGACTGCTCGCAGTCGCTGATCCTCGACCAGGTCACCAACGGCCTGGCCGTGCGCATGGCGGTGCTGTGGCTGATCTGTGGACCGCGGGCCGCCGCGCTGCCGGCCGCGGGCGGCCCGCTGCACCGGACGCGGGAAAGGATCGTCTGATGGCCACGCTGCTCGTCCGCGGCGGCCGGGTGGTCGATCCCTCGCAGGGCATCGACCGCGTCGACGACGTGCTCGTGCGCGACGGCATCGTGGTGTCGGTCGGGCAGTCGGCCGCGCAGACGCTCGGCAGGGCCGACGAGACGATCGACGCCGCCGGGCTCGTGGTCGCGCCCGGGCTCATCGACATGCACGTCCACCTCCGCGAGCCGGGCCGCGAGGAGGACGAGACCATCGAGACCGGCACGCGGGCGGCCGTGGCGGGGGGCTTCACGAGCGTGGCCTGCATCCCCAACACCGAGCCGCCGATCGACACGCAGGCCGCGGTCGAATTCGTGCACCAGAAGGCGATGCGGGCCGACAACTGCAACGTGTTCGTGGTGGCGTGCGTGAGCCGCGGCCGCGAGGGGAAGGAGCTCGCGGAGATCGGCCGGCTCGTGGAGGCCGGGGCGGTGGCCTTCAGCGACGACGGCGCGCCGGTGTGGGACGCCGAGCTCATGCGGCGGGCCCTGGAGTACTGCCGGATGTTCGACCGGCCGATCCTCGCCCACGAGGAGGTGCTCGAGCTCTCGCGCGGGGGCGTGATGCACGAGGGGCTCGTGTCGCTCGTGCTCGGGCTGCCGGGCATGCCGGCCGTGGCCGAGGAGGTGATGATCGGCCGCGACATCGCCCTGGCCGAGGCCACCGGCGGCAGGCTCCACGTGATGCACGTCTCGACCGCCGGCGGCGTGGCCATGCTCCGGGAGGCCAAGCGCCGCGGGGCCCGGGTGACCGCCGAGGCCTGTCCGCACCACTTCACGCTCACCGACGAGAGCCTGCGGACCTTCGACTCCAATCACAAGATGAGCCCGCCGCTGCGGACCGCGGCCGACGTGGAGGCGATCATCGCGGGCCTCGTCGACGGCACGATCGACTGCATCGCCACCGATCACGCCCCCCACGCCCGCGAGAAGAAGATGCTCGAGCTCGACCGGGCGCCCTTCGGGATCCTGGGCCTGGAGACGGCGGTGGGCCTGGCGGTGACGCGGCTGGTGGCGCCGGGGCGGATCGGCTGGCCGCGGCTCGTGGAGGCGATGAGCACGCTGCCGGCCCGGATCCTGGGCGTGCCTCGCGGCACGCTGCGGCCCGGCGCCGTGGCCGACATCACGCTCATCGCCCCCGACCTCGAGTGGCGGGTCGACGTGGCGACCTTCCGTTCCCGCAGCGTCAACTCCCCGTTCGACGGCTGGACGCTCACGGGCCGGGCGGTGGCGACGATCGTGGGCGGCCGGGTGAAGTATCGGCTCGAGCGGTAGCCGACGGCGGTGCTGGGGAGACGCGATGACGCTGATCATCGACGGCTACAACCTGCTGCACGCGTCGGGAGTGTTCGGGGCGGACCGCGGCCCGCGCGGCTTCGAGCAGTCGCGGATCGCCCTGCTCGACATGCTCGTGGATCTGCTCGGCGACGCGGCGGCCGGCACGATCGTGGTGTTCGACGCGGCCCGCGCGCCCGACGGCCTGCCGGCCCGCCACGTGCACGGCGGGATCCGCGTGTGGTTCGCCCGGGAGTATCCCGACGCCGACTCGCTCATCGAGGAACTCGTGGCCGGCGACACGGCGCCCGGGCACCTCGTGGTGGTCTCGAGCGACCGGCGGCTGCAGGCGGCGGCCCGCCGCCGCCGGGCCCGCGCGGTCGGCTCCGAGGAGTGGCTCGCCGAGGCGAAGGCCGCCCGCCGCACGCGGGACGCACAGCCCGAGAAGCCGGCCGCCCCGGGGGGCGAGGACGTCGAATACTGGAAGCGCTACTTCGGGCTGTGACCCGGCGGGCTCACGCCCGGGCCCACTTGGCGAGCTTGCGGTCGAGCGTCGACCGCTCGATGCCGAGGATCGCGGCGGCCTTCGTCTTGTTGCCGCCCACGGCCTCGAGCGTGGCCAGCACGTGGCGGCGCTCCATCTCCTCGATCGTCGTCGGCACGAACGGCCCGCCCGCCGCCGCGGCCCGCCCCGAGTCGCCGGCCGAGACGAGTTGGCTGAGGGTGAGGTCGTCGACGTCGATCCACTCCCCGGTGGCGAGCACCACCGCCCGCTCGACGCAGTTCCGCAGTTCCCGGACGTTGCCGGGCCAGTGGTAGGCCTCGAGCGCCTCGAGCGCCGCGGGCGTGAAGCCGCGGAGCTTGCGGCCCGTCTCGGCCGCGAAGCGCTCGAGAAAGTGGCCGGCGATGGCCACCACGTCCTCCGGCCGCTTCCGCAGCGGCGGCACGAGGATCTCCACCACCTTGAGACGGAAGTAGAGGTCGCGACGGAAGCCGCCCGCCATCACGGCGTCTTCGAGATTGCGGTTGGTGGCCGCGACCACCCGGACGTCCACCTGCACACGCGTGCTGCCGCCGACGCGCTCGAAGGGATGGCCCTCGAGCACCCGCAGGAACTTGGCCTGGATCGCCGGCGTCATCTCGCCGATCTCGTCGAGCATCAGCGTGCCCCGGTGGGCCGCCTCGAACTTGCCGATCTTCCGCTCGGTCGCCCCGGTGAAGGCGCCCTTCTCGTGCCCGAAGAGCTCGCTCTCGAGCAGCGTCTCGGAGAGGGCGGCGCAGTTGAGGCACACGAACGGGCCATTCCGCCGGTCGCTCGACTCGTGGATCGCCCGGGCCACGAGCTCCTTGCCCACGCCGCTCTCGCCGCGGATGAGGACCGTGGCCTTCGTGCCCGCCACCCGCTGGATCTGGTCCACGATGCCCGCGAGCGCCGGGCTCGTGCCCACCATCGGCACGTCCTCGCCGAGCCGGCGTCGCAGCCGCTCGTTCTCGTCGGCCACGGTGGCGAGCTTCGTGGACAGCGCCTCGCGGGCCGACACGTTGTCGAGCGCCAGCGCCAGCGCGTCGCAGACCGCCATGAGGTATTCGAGGTCGTCGGCGGTGGCCGCCCGGTCCGGCGCCGATTCGACGTGCATGACGCCCACCGCATGGCCGTGCGACCGGATCGGTGCCGAGAGCGTGGTGGGCCGGCGGGCCTCCCCCGTGCCGGCCTCGGCGAGCAGGGCCTCGTTGCCCGAGAGCACGGCGGCGAGCACCGCGGTCGGGATGGCGTCCGCCGGCCAGGCGTCCGGGAGGGCGGCGACCGGCGCAAGGGCGTCGACCGGCGGCGCCGCCGCGGTGTCGGCGGGCAGCATGACGACGCCCCGGCGGGCGCCCGTGCCCTGGAGCGCCGACTCCAGGGCGAGCGACGCGATGCCGCCCAGGTCGGCGGCCCTGCCCAGGCCGAAGGCCAGCCGGCAGAGCTCGCCGGCCGCCTGGCCGACCCGCGGCATGCTGCCGGTGGCCTCGCGAATGGTGTCGAGCAGCCGGCTGTGGCGCTGCCGATGCGTGATCGATGCGCGGAGGGCCGACAGCCCGGCGGGGATCGTGCCCGTCTCCGTCATCGACTGCGTGCCGTCGATCTCGCCGGTCGCCGGCGGCTCGCCGTCGCAGAAGCGGATCTCGGTGAGCCCGATCGACACGACGTCGCCGGGAACGAGCGGCCGGTCGGCCGTGAGCGGCTGGCCGCCGAGCAGCGTGCCGTTGCGGCTCTGCAGGTCGCGGATCACCCAGCCCGTGGACGTGGGGAAGATCTCGGCGTGGAACCGGCTGGCGCGCTCGTCGTGGACGATGACGCGATTCGTCGGCGCCCGGCCGAGCGTGATCCGCTCGCCGGCCACGAGGCGCGTCACGCCCAGGCCGACCACGGGGTCGCGGACGAGCAGGTAGGGTTCGGGTGCCGGGGTTTCCATGCCGGTCGGTGCGGGCGCCGGGTCGGGACCGTGGAGACCGCTGCATCATGCCCGCGCGTGAAGTCCGTGACGAGAGGCGGCCTCGACCCGGGTGGACGAGCCCGAAAAACCGCAGCATTCGGCCGGGAACCGGGTTTGCCGCACGATCGGCAGCCAACTAGCATTTGCGGCGGTTGGATGGCGATCCGGCCCGTCGACTTCGAGGACATCGCATGATCCCCCGCCGCCCGACTCGATTCGCCGGACCGGCCGCCGCGCTCGCCCGGGTGCCGGTGCTGGCGTGCATGGCGGCGGTGCTGTCGTGCCCCGCCGCATGGGCCCAGATGGGCGGTTTCGGTTTCGGCATGCGCGCGGTCGGCGGCATCGCCGTCGATGCCGAGGGCATCGTCAGCAATCTCGAACCCCGGGCCGTGGAGACGCTGGCCGCGGAGCGGCGGGCAGCGCTCGAGAAGGTTTCGCTGCCGACGGGCGCCGGCGAGCTCCGGAGCGTGTCGCTCGCGCGGACCATCGCCGCGATCACCGCCGCCAGGGAGGCCGGACGGGAGGTGCCGGCGGACGTCGCATTGCTCGGCGGACTCGAACGGATCACGCACGTGTTCGTGGATCCCGAGGACAACGACATCGTGCTCGCCGGCCCGGGTGATGCGCCCACGATCGACGCGTCGGGCAACCTCGTGGCCAAGGCGAGCGGCCGGCCGCTCTTGCACCGCGAGGGCCGGATAAAGGCCCTGCGCACGAACGCCGCGGCCCGGCAGGGGGGACTGACCGGCGCGATCGACCCGACGCCGGAGGGCCGCGAGCGGG
>JBJTIV010000194.1:0-2511 GCA_046095145.1 Planctomycetaceae bacterium | reverse complement strand
CCGGAACGTAGCAAACAAGTCGCTCTGGTGCAATAATTTCCATGTCTTCAGGATCACCGTTCCGCGGGTGGTGATCGTCCCCTGGCAGTGTGAGGGTCGCGCGTCGATGAGCCACGGGCCCGATCAGCGTCGCGGCTGGCGTTCCCGGCGATCCGGCAGCGGACGCCTGGTGATCGCGCTGCTCGTGCCGACGGCCCTTCTGGCCTGTCCTGCAACTGTTCCGGCGCAGAGCGCGGGCAACCGTCTGCTCGGCATCGACGTCTCCGCCTGGCAGGGCAACATCTCGCAGACCACGTGGAACAACCTGCGAAACGTCGAGAACCGGCAGTTCGCCTTCATGCGGGCCAGCCGCGGAGGCACTACCGGCGTCGACAAGCGGCAGGGGGGCTTCCCGACCAACGACGACACGTTCTTCAACCTGTCGCAGCGCTACGACGACCCCTACTTCGTCCAGAACATGAACCGGGCCACCGCGGCGGGGATGTTCGTCGGCTCCTACCACTTCGCCCGGCCCGACATCATTGCCTCCACGACCAACTCCGGCGGCATCGCCAACTCCGGCATCGACGAGGCAAACCACTATATCCAGATGGCCGGCGCCTTCATGCGGCCGGGCTACCTGCCGCCCACCTTCGACCTCGAGGCGGGCGACGGCCTCCGCACCGACAGCGAGCTGGCCCAGTTTTCCCTCGATTTCTCCAACCGCGTCCACGAGGTGATGCGGATCCGCCCGATGATGTACATCAACGGGAACTACGCGGCCAACGTGCTGGGCGGCGCCTCGGCCTCGCTCCGCGACCAGCTGGCCAAGCCCGCCGCCGCCTCCCCGAGCATCGCCAGCCCGGCCTTCTCGCAGCTCTGGACCGCCCGCTACCCCAACCAGACCAACCCCGACTCGATCAACGTGCAGACGGGCAGCCCCAGCGACGGCCTCAGCACCGTCTTCGGCCCCTGGGACGACTACGGCGATCCGCAGCCCTGGGCGTTCTGGCAATACACCAGCAAAGGCCGACTGCAGAGCTTCAACAGCGGCAATAGCGATCTCGACTTCAACGTGCTCCAGGGGGGCATCGAGTTTCTCAAGGACCAGCTTGTGCCGGCCGTCTGGTGGAACGACTCGAGCGGCGACTGGAGCACGCTGGCCAACTGGAACAGCGGTCAGGTGGCGACCGTGCCGGTCAGCGGCACGGGCCAGGTCACGCCGGTCGGCACGCAGACGATGCCGACGGCGCGGCTGCCCGGCGCCGCGGGCACCGGTCCCACGTCGGGCCAGCACGACACCGTGATACTCGACCGGCCCAACGCCGCCATCACCGTGACGCTGAGCACGGGCTCCCACAACATCCGCAAGTTCTACGTCCGCGAGACGTTCGCCATGACGGGCGGTTCGCTGAACGTGAACTACGTGCCCGTGGCCGAGTCGACGCCGATGTCGATGCAGGTCTCGGCGACGACCACGCTTTCGGGCGGGGCCAGCCTGTCCGCCCATACGATCCAGGTCGATGCGGCGCGAACGCTCACCGCCGGCGGCAGCGCCAGCCTCTCCTTCACGGCGCTCACGCTCGACCGCGGCGCCACTCCCGCCACGCTCGCCCTCAACGGCAACGTGTCGCTCGCCGGCCTCTCGGGCGGCACGGCCACGATCGGCACGAATTCGGGCACGGCCGCCACCGGCCGCATCGACCTCGGCGGGGCCACCCGCACGCTCACCGTGGCCAACGGTGCCGCGGCGGTCGACCTCGTGGTCGCGGTGCCGCTGGTCAACGGCGGGCTCATCAAGGCCGGGCCCGGCACGATGCAGCTGGCCGCAGCGAACACCTACACCGGGTCGACGACCGTCCAGGGTGGCGTGCTCGTGCTCGGCTCCGCGGCCACGCTCGCCTCGTCGGTGATCCGCGTCGAGTCGGGCGCCACGCTCGACGTGTCGCAGAAGTCCGGCGGCTACGCCGTGTCGTCTGGGCAGACGCTCGCCGGGGCGGGCTCCGTCGTGGGGTCGATCACGCTCGGCGGCGGCTCGAAGGTGGTGGCGGGCTCGAGCCCCGGCACGCTCACGATCTCGGGCAACGCCACGTTCGGCTCCGGTGCCAACTACGACTGGCAGATCTACAACGCCACCGGCACGGCCGGGGCCACGAATGGCTGGGACCTCGTCACCGTCGGCGGCACGCTCTCCATCGCGTCGACGACCGCGGACCGGTTCAACATCAACCTCTGGAGCCTGTCGGCGGTGGGGCCGGACGTGAACGGGAATGCGCTCAACTTCAGCTCCGCCACGAGCGGCACCTGGCGGATCGCGTCGGCGGCCGGCGGCATCACGGGCTTTTCGGCCGACAAGTTCACCATCAACGTCTCGGCCACCAACGGCACGGGCGGGTTCACGAATTCCCTCTCCGGGGGCACGTTCAGCGTGGCCCAGAGCGGCACGGCCTTGAATCTCGTGTTCACGCCGGGCCTGACGCCCAATCCCTCCACGCTCACCTGGTACGGCGACGGCGTGAACCCGGGCGGCGG
>JBJTIV010000193.1:0-2349 GCA_046095145.1 Planctomycetaceae bacterium | reverse complement strand
CTGGGACACCGATCCGCTGAACACCGCGTGGACGACGGGCAGCGCGGCGGTCGCCTTCGCGACCAACGACAACGTCACCTTCGCCACCTCGGGCACGATCGCCGCGGCGGCCGGCGTGGCCGCAGGCTCGGTGACGGTGGCTCCGGGCGCCGACCTCCTGCGGATCGAGGGCGCCGGATTCGCGGGCACCACGCTCACGAAGTCGGGCTCCGGCACGCTCGTGCTGGCGGCGGCGAACACCCTCTCCGGGGGCGTCACCGTGACCGGCGGCGCGGTGGTGCCGGCGGCGGTCGGCGCCTTCGGCTCGCAGGCCCTGGGACTCAACGGCGGCACGCTCGCCTTCGCGGACCCGGCGGTGACGACGATGTCCAACGCCTACTCCAGCGGCACGGCCGGCGGCATGATCGACGTGCCCGACGGCACGGCCTCGATCAGCGGCGTGGGCACGGCGCTGGGCACGCAGGCCGGCCCCGGTATCCCGCGCGGCGATTCGCGCACGTTCAACACGCTGGTGAAGGTCGGTTCGGGCACGCTCGCGCTGACGGCGAACCTCGGTGCCCAGATGAGCTACGACACCGCGGCCGGCAACGTGACCACCGCCGGCGGCATCAACCTGCAAATCCAGCGGGGCACGATGGAGATCTCGGGCGGCCGCACGTGGAATCTGGCCACGGGCACGACGGTGACCACCGGCTCGACCACCTTCAACGGCATGCAGTGGGACGGCAACGTCACCATGCGGAACGGCACGATCCAGATCAACGGCGGCAACGTCCAGGGGAGCGGCACGATCCAGGTGGGGCTGCTGCCCGACGTCCCGACCACGAACACACTCAAGTCGCGGCTCAACTTCACCGGCGCGGCGATCGCCAACACGGTGTCGATCACGGACGGCTTCACGCTCACGCTGGAGTCGACCATAGGCAGTTCGATCCGCCTGACCGGCACGATCCTCGGCGGTTCGAGCACCACGATCACCAACGCGGGGAACGGCACGGCCACGATCACCGGCACGGTGCCCTCCACGTTCGCCGGCACGTTCCTCGTGACCGGGACCGCGGGGGGCATGTCGCTCTCTCCGCAGGCGATGGCCGGCGCCGCCACGGTCACCAACAACAACTCGCTCACGATCGCCAACGTGGTGCCCGGCGCCACGACGTCGACCCTCATCACCGGCACGGGCTCGGTGCTCGTCAGCGGCAGCCAGAAGGTGACGATCTCGGGCTCCAACACCTACTCCGGCGGCACGCGGGTCGCGAGCGACGTGGGCATGACCAAGCAGTGGGACGGGACCGACGGTTCGCTGGGTTCCGGCACGATCACGGCGTCGGGCGCTGAGGGCCGCATCTCCTGGGACGGGCCGGAGGCCACGATCAATTTCAATACGCCGGTGAACACCGGCAACCTCGCGACCGAGCGGCTCGGGTTCGCCGGCCAGGGCAAGACCTTCGTGATGACCGGCACCGCGCCCGGCTCGATCGCGGGCAGCGGCCTGCTCCGGGCCAGCTCCGGGGCGACCCTCGACCTCACGCAGCAGACCGCAAGCAGCAACACCAACGCCGGCGGCATCGAGATCGGCAACGCGACCGTGGTGGCGTCCGGCGATGACAACCTTGGATCCGGCACGATCGTGTGCAGCGGCACGGCGTCGGTCTTCCGGGCCGCCGCATCGACCACCGCGATCAGCCGTCCCTTCGCGGTCGGCTCGGTCGACGGCACGCCCGGCATCACGGCACGATTCGATACCGCAGGCAACGACCTGTCACTGTCGGGCGCGATCACCGACCGTCTCGGCACGCTCGGCGGCGGCATCGCGAAGGCCGGCGCGGGCCGGCTCACGCTGTCGGCCTCGAGCGGCTACACCGGCCCGACGGCCGTGGAAGCCGGCACTCTGGCCCTGGGCACGGCCGGTGCGATCGCCGCTTCGCCACTGGTCCGGATCGAGTCGGGCGCCACGTTCGACGTGTTGCAGCAGGTCGGTGGCTATGCCGTGCCGGCTGGCCAGACGCTCGCGGGCTCCGGCACGGTGGCTGGGGCCGTGGGCGTGGGTACGGCGGCCACGCTCTCTCCTGGCGCGAGCCCCGGCACGCTCACTATCACCGGCAACGCCACGTTGACATCCGGCGGCAACTACAACTGGCAGGTCTACGACGCGGCCGGCACGGCCGGCAGCGTGACGGGCTGGGATCTGGTGACCGCCGCCGGCGTGCTCTCCATCGCCTCCACGACCGCGGACCGGTTCAACATCAACCTCTGGAGCCTGTCGGCGGTGGGGCCGGACGTGAACGGCAACGCCCTGAACTTCAGCTCCGCGACGAGCGGCACCTGGCGGATCGCGTCGGCGGCCGG
>JBJTIV010000192.1:0-4494 GCA_046095145.1 Planctomycetaceae bacterium | reverse complement strand
CGCTTCGTCGCGGCGGGTGCCGCGACGAAGCGCGGCGGTTCCGCGGGCCTGGCCGCGGGCCGGGGCTCGGCGCGGAGCACGAGGTCGGTGACCTGTTCGGCGCGGGCCACGGCCACCCGCACGTCCTGTCCGGCGGCGATGCCCGTCAGGGCCTGCGGGACGTCGGCGGCGCTGGCCATGTTCACGCCGTTGACGGCCCGCAGCTCGTCTCCCACGGCGATGCCGGCCCGGGCGGCCGGCCCACGCGGAGCGACTTCCTCGACCCGCCACCGGCCCGGCACCGTGGACTCAGACACGGCCAGGCCGAGCCAGCCGCTGCCCGGCACCGTCAGGCCGGCGGTCGGCGGCTGCAGGTCCGTACGGGGATCGTCAGTCGGCGGCGGTGCGGCCGCCGCCGCTGCGGATCGTCCGAAGGGCAGCGCGATGGGCTAGCCGATCGAGAGTTCACCGGGCTCGAACGCCCGCGGTGGCGGCGACTCGTCCGCGTGCACCGCGCCGATGATGGTCAGCACCACGGCCGTCGCCCACGCCCGCAGGATGGGGTGCGACCGCAGTCCGCCGCGACGCGGGGTGATACGAGCATCCATGCTGCGCTGCCGGGAGGCCATCCTGTCCGGAGCCGACGGAGTCCGTCGGCCGGCCGACAGTATAGCCGCGGCCCGTCGTCCGCCTCCACGCGGCCCGCACCCGGCGTTTTTCGCGGGTCCGACGGCAAATCACAAGTTGTGCACCGCGAATCGCGCCGCGACGTCGGCGGCCGATCGACGCGGCGCGCGAGCCGTGACGAGTTGCGCGGCGCGCGTCGCACGCGCCGCGCGTGGATCGTTTGACAGCAGTGCAGGCACTCCTATACTCGCGCCGCGGTCCGCGGTCACGAGTGCTGCGGACGGGCGGAACGGACGCTTCCGCACCGCCGCCGCACGGCGGTGCACGCAGGCAGGAAGGATCCATGGCGAAGGCACCCGGTGGCGCGATCGCGGTCCTCGGCGGCGACGCCGGCACGGCGATCCGCGAGGCCGTCCGCGGTCGCATCGGCGCCGATCGCTTTGCCGTCTGGTTCGGGAACGCCCTCGAGGTGCGGCTGGACCGCGGAGCGGCCGGCGTGGAGCGGGTCGTCGTCCAGGCCGGCTCCGGCTTCACCCACGACTGGCTGCGGCGGACCTTCCAGGCCGACGTCTCGGCGGCGATCGCGACGATCTGCGGCCCGGTCCGCGTGGTCTGGGAGCAGGCCGCACCGGCCCCGCCGGCGTCATCCGCGAGCATCTCGGTCGCGGCCGTCCCCGGCCGGCGCCGGCGGCCGCCCGCGGTCGCGCCGGCGGCCGCGCCGTGCCCGGGGGCGCCGCGACGGGCGGCGCCGGCGCTCGAATCGTTCGTCGCGGGCCCGAGCAACCGCATGGCGGTGGCGGCGGCGACGCGGGCCGCGACGGAGCCGGGCGAGATCTCACCCCTGGTGATCCACGGCCCCAGCGGCGTCGGCAAGACGCACCTGCTCGAGGCGGCCGGCGCGAGAGCCCGCGAGCTTCATCCGCAGCTGCCCGTGGTGTCGCTCTCGGCCGAGCAGTTCACCACGGGCTTCCTGCAGGCCCTGCACGGCGGCGGGCTGCCGGGATTTCGCCGGTCGTGCCGAGCCGCCGGCCTGTTCGTCGTCGACGACATCCAGTTCCTCGTGGGCAAGCGGGCCACGCTGCTCGAGTTCCAGCAGACCGTCGACGCGCTCCATCGGGCGGGCCGGCAGATGCTGTTCGCCTGCGACCGGGAGCTCGACGCGCTGCCGGGTCTCGGCTCCGAGTTGCTCACGCGGCTGCGGGGCGGCATGACCGCGCGGATCGCGGCGCCCGACTACGAGGTCCGCCGCGGCGTGGTCGCCGCGCTGGCCGCCGCGCGCGGACTGGCGGTGCCGGATGACGTCGTGCACTACGTGGCCACGCACATGACCCGCCACGCCCGCGAGCTGCACGGCGCCGTCAACCGGCTCGAGGCCACGAGCCTGATGCTCGGCGTGCCGATCGACGCCGGCATGGCCCGCGAGGCGCTGGCCGACCTCGTCCGCTCGAGCGCGCGGAGCGTGCGGCTGGCCGACGTCGACCGGGCCGTGTGCCGGTCCTTCGGCATCGAGGATGGCGCCCTGCAGTCCGCCCGCCGGGCGCGGCATGCCAGCCACGCGCGGATGCTGGCGATGTTCCTGGCCCGCAAGCACACGCATGCGGCGCTCGCCGAGATCGGTCGGCACTTCGGCCGCCGCAGCCACTCCACGGTGATCGCGGCCCAGAAGACCGTGACCGACTGGCTGGCGACGGGAGAGCCGATCGTGATCGCCGACGCCCGCTGGGACGTCGACGAGGCGATCCGCCGCGTCGAGGAGCTGCTCCGGGCGGGATAGCCGGCCGTCGCCGGTCCCCGCGCCGCTCAGCGGACCGCCCTCTCCTCCAGGCTCGCCTTGGAGCGCACGCTCGACTGGGGGCCGCCGAAGCCCACCACGCGGCGGTCGATCGCCGTCGCGCGGTCGACGATATGGCCGGCCGCCAGGTCGAAGCGGATCGTGCCGTTCCAGATCCGCTCCAAGAGCCGCGCCTCGAGGGCCGGCTCGTCGACGGGGGTGAGCACCGTCGTGTCGACCCGGATCGTGGCGATCCCGTCGGCCAGCGCGTCGAGGCGATAGCGGATCCGCGTGCGCACGGCCTTGCGGGCGCCCCCCGGTGCCTCCACCACCACCTCCTGCGGCACCGTCCACTCGTGGCCGACCCGCACCGCGCCCTCGGGCAGCGGCACCACCACGAGGTCGCCCGTCGCCGGAGGCGGGCAGGGGAGCAGTTCGCGCCGCTCGATCACGCGGCCGTCGGCCGCCACCACGAGCCGCACGAGCGGCCTGCCGAGGCTCGCCCGCACGGCCTCGTACCCCGGCGGCGGCTCCCCGTCGCCGGCGGCGTCCCAGCGGATCTCGCCGCGATCGCTCGAGCGCGACGTCATCACCACGTCGTCCACCGACTGCTCGATCGTGGCCCGTCCGGCGGCGTCGACAGCCACCACCCTCCAGGTCTTCGTCGAGTCGGTCATCGTCTCGACGGTCTGCGTGGTGTCGTTCATCGTGGTCTCGGTGAGGGCCCGGTGCGCCACCCGCATGGGCAGCGACTCGCCCTCCCGAAACCGGTAGCGGAGCTCGACGGCCTCCTCCGCCGCCGCGGCGCAGGCCAGGCACGCGATCGCGACGGCCGCCGCTGGTCTCATGGCACCCTCCGGGCCGCCGGGGGTTCCCAGGCCCGCAGGCCGCCGCCCCAGCCGAGCTTGTCGCGGAGCGTGCGGTAGTAGCCGTGCCGCGGCGTCTCCACGAGCGTGAACCGGGGCTCGGCCCGGCGGACGCGGACCACGTCGCCCGCCTCGAGCGCCGCCACCAGCCGGCCGTCCACGACGCAGGCCGAGCCCGCGTTGGGGTGCGGCACCACGAGCTCGTACGTGCGGGTGGCCGAGTCGACCACGGGCCGGTTGGTGAGCGTGTGCGGATTCAGCGGCGTGAACACGAAGGCGTCGAGGTCCTTGCGCACGATCGGGCCGCCGGCCGACAGGCTGTAGGCCGTCGACCCCACCGGCGTGGCCACGATCAGCCCGTCCGCCCGGTAGGTGGTCGCCAGGTCTCCGTCCACGAGCAGCCGGATCTCGATCATCGAGAAGGGGGGACCCGCGTGGATCGAGGTCTCGTTGAGCCCCAGCTGGCGGTGCACCACGGCGCCCCCGCGCACGAGCTCGCACTCGAACAGCAGGTGGTCGACGAGCCGGAAGCGGCCCGCGGCGATCTCCCCGACCGCCGCCGCCACCTCGTCCCGCGACACGTGGGCCAGGAAGCCGAGCGTGCCCAGGTTCACGCCCAGCACCGGCACCTGCTCGTAGCCCATCCAGCGGGCGGTGCGCAGGATCGAGCCGTCGCCGCCGAGCACCACCACGAGATCGGCCGGTGCCAGGCCGCCGGCCGCGGCGCCCCCCTCGGCCCAGTCGTCGCGCGGAGCGATCCGGCGGGTGACCTCGTGGCCGCGGTCCGCGAGCAGGCCGGCGACGCGGTCCGCCTCGGCGTCGATGCGGCCGACCTCGCCGGGGCCGACGATCACGACCCGCAGGCCCGCGGGCGCGGGCCGACCGGCGGTGAGTCGGGAGGCTGTCGTCACGGGGGCCGTTCCGCGGGCGGGTGCCATCAGATCACGATTGTGGCCTGCCGGTGACCCGCGGCAAAAGGTGAAATTCGCCGTCGCGGCGTCGCTTCCTGAACCTCCCCGCACTTCGGGGCTGCCCATGCCCCATCGCCGGACGCTCGGTGGGGCTCGGGTCCGCCCAGACCCTTTCGCCGGACCTGCGCTGCGGCCCTCCGGGCAATCCTGTTCGGCACAGCGATTGCCGCCTCGCAGGGTAGGTCTCGTATGAACGTGGTCAACTCGCCCAACCGGCTCGGGGCTGCCCACACCCTCTCGCCGGACGCTCGCTCCGGTCATCCTGACCTTCACTCGCTCG
>JBJTIV010000191.1:0-3176 GCA_046095145.1 Planctomycetaceae bacterium | reverse complement strand
CTCCACCGGGGCCGCCGCGGCGGCCCCGGTGGAGCCGGAGGTCATCGGCCGCAAGGCCGCCGAGGAGGGCGAGGCCGCAGCGGAGAAGGAGTGAGGCCGGCCCCGTCGCCGCCCTCCGCGAGGTCGAAAAACCGGCCCGTCGCGGCCGCGGCAGCGGCGTCGGGTGGTGGATCGTGAAAGTGCGTGTAGGATTGGGCAACCCTGGGTCGGCCTACGGTGGCACCCGGCACAACGTCGGCTTCGACGTGCTGGATATCCTGGCCCGGCGGTCGGGCTCCCCGTCGCGTCGAGCCCGGTTCCAGGGCGAGGTCGCCCAGGCGACCATCCGCGGCGTCCCGGCACTGTTGCTGTGGCCGCTGACATGGATGAACCTGAGCGGATCGAGCGTGCTGGCGGCCCGGGACTTCTACAAGATCGACGATGGCGACGTGCTGGTGATCTGCGATGACTTCAATCTCGGGCTGGGAACGATCCGCATGCGGCCCTCGGGCTCGACCGGGCCCGCGGCGGCCTCCTCGGCCTTCTTGCCGGGCACCATGCACGTCACCACGGTCTCGTCGGCGGCGGCGAGAGCCCGTGCCCCCTTGGGAAGCTCGAGGTCTCGCACGTGGATCGCATGGCCCACCTCGAGGTGGCCGACCTGGGCGTGGATGTGGTCGGGGATCGCCTCCGCGGTGCACTCGATCTCGAGTTCGTGCAGCACCAGGTTGAGCATGCCGCCGGCCCGCACGCCGGGGCATTCCCCCTTCATGTCGATGGGCACGCGGACCTTCACCTTGTCAGACTTGCTGACGCGCAGCAGGTCGAGGTGGATCGGCTCCGAACCCATGGCGTCCCATTGCAGTTCCCGCACGACCGCGGCCGTCTTCACGGCGCCGGTGAGTTCGATGAACAGGCTGCCGTGGCGGACGATCGCCTCGACGGCCTCGCGCGTGGCGGCCAGGTCGACGTTCTTCTCGCCGTGGCCGTAGAGGTTGGCGGGCACGAGGCCCTGCTGGCGGAGCCGGCGGCTCTCGCGGCTGCCACCGGCCTTGCGGGCCTTCGTCTCGAGTGTGTCGCTCATGGGAAATCCTGGGGCTGTCGAAAGCCCCATAGTGTGCCACGAGGTCGGCGGGCCGCAAGGTGGCCCGGGGGATCTCGCCCGGCGTGCGGTAGGGCCGGGGTTGCCCGTGCCATCTCGCTCGGATGCTCGCCGCGCCCGCCCAAGCGAAAACCGGCAGGATGCCGGTGTTTCGCGTGCAGCACGTCACTGAAACATCATGCTCACCGACTCGTTCCGGTGGATGCGCTTGATGGCTTGGCCGAGCAGGCTGGCCACCGAGAGCACCGTGATGTTCTGCAGCATCTTTCCCGGCGTCAGTGGGATCGAGTCGGTGATGATGACGTTCTTGAACGGGGCCTGCTTGAGCCGCTCGATAGCCGGCCCGACGAGCAGGCCGTGCGTGGCCGCGGCGTAGATCGCCTTGGCGCCGTGCTTGTGGAGCACGTCGGCGGCCCCGCAGATGGATCCGGCGGTGCTGATCATGTCGTCGAACAGGATCGCCGTCTTGCCCTCGACGCTGGCGCCGATGATCGTCGTGCTCTTCGTGGTGTCGGCCGAGAGCCGCCGCTTGTCGATGATGCCCAGCGGGGCACCGATTCGGGTCGCATGGCCGAGGGCCCGCTTGATGCCACCCTCGTCGGCGCTCACGACCACGATGTCCTCCTTGGGGATGCCCAGGGAGGCGAGGTGGCTGTTGAGCACCGGTGCGGCGTAGAGGTGGTCCACCGGCACGTCGAAGAAGCCCTGGATCTGGGCCGCGTGCAGATCCATCGCCAGCACCCGGTCCGCGCCAGCCCGCACGATCAGGTTCGCCACGAGCTTCGCCGTGATCGGCACGCGGCCGGCGTCCTTGCGGTCCTGCCGGGCGTAGCCGAAGTAGGGGATCACGGCCGTGATCCGGAAGGAACTCGCCCGCTTGAAGCTGTCGATCATCACGAGCAGCTCCATGATGTGCTCGTTGACCGGCGGACAGGTGGGCTGGACGATGAACACGTCGCGGCCGCGGACGTCCTCGTCGATCTTGCAGGAGATCTCGCCGTCGGGAAACCGCCCGATGGCGATCTTCCCCATGGGCAGGTTCAGGTAGCGGCAGATGTCCTGCGTGAGCGCGGGATTGGCCGGGCCGCTGAAGATCTTCAGGTCGTTCATGGCATCGCTCGGGAGGCGACGGGGGGGCTGCGGAGACCGCGGCCCGGAGCCACCACTGTGACTCGCCTGGCCACCGGCTTCAAGCCGGTGACACCCGCCCGCAGGCTCGGCGACGCGTCGCCGCCGGCCGCGCGGACGCCAGCCGCTCGACTCACCGGGATTCAGGCCGGCGCCAGGGCGTCGATCTTCGCGGCCAGGATGAAGTCGTTCGCGGACAGGCCGCCGACGGCGTGGGTGTGGATCTCGATCCACGCGCGGCGATAGCCCTCGAGGTGGAGGTCGGGGTGATGCCCCTCCCGCTCCGCCAGCGCCGCCACGTTGTTGAACAGGCGGATCACCGCCTTGAAGTCGCGGAGGCTGAAGTCGCGACGGATGCGGGTGGCGTCGTGCGTGAGCCGCCACAGGGGCAGCGCCGCGACCTGGGCCTCGGCCTGGGTCGGAGTGAGCTTCGGCACGCCCCCCTCGCAGGGCACGCACGTGCCGGCGGCCAGGTCGCAGGCCGTCTTGATGGCATCGCTCATCGGCTCCCCCTCCCTCGCCGAGCGGTCACACCGGCGTCTTGAAACCCAGGGCGCGCACGACGCACCAGCCGTTGACGCCCTCGAAGATCATGAAGGCCCCGCCGACGAGCGCCGCGATCCCGGCCCACGTCGGCACGGAGGCCACGTCGAAGGCCATCCGCGCCGCGAGCAGCCCGGCGCCGATCAGCGCCGTGGCGACGCCCATCGTGGTCCGCAGCACCTGCCCACGCCTGTCGATGTTGCACTGCATGGAGATACCTCGCGTGACGAACCCGATGCAGTATATGACTCCGACCCACGTCGCGCTGGCGAGGGGCTGCCCGTACCCCACTCGCCGGACGTTCGCTGCGGCCCTCCGGGCCTCCGCTCTCTCGGAGGCGTCTGCGCTCCGCCATCCATGGCTCCGCTGGCCGCCTACGCCGTCTCGAGGGGATGGGCAGCCCCTCGCTGATGTTTCCGTGTTC
>JBJTIV010000190.1:0-17217 GCA_046095145.1 Planctomycetaceae bacterium | reverse complement strand
GCGCGGACCGCAGGCGGTCGACCTGGGGCCTGCGGCCGGCGGCCCGCTCGAGATGGATGATGAACGCCTTGATGTCCACGGCTGCTGTTCCGGCTGTGGTGGTGCGCGGCTTGCTCGACGGAAGGTATCGGTACGCCGAGGCCGGCAGCGAGATATTCCCGCGGCGGATGCGCCGGTGTCGGCAGGCTCCGGCTTGCCCAGAAACGCCGATCCGCCCATTTTCCGCGGCCGTGACGGGCCCGGTCACGGGCACAGGCTGCGGCGACATCCGGGCACGCGCGGGGCGAGCGCCCCGGGTGGCTTCCGAGGTCAGGCCCGGAGCAGTGTCTCGATCGCCTCGCGGGCCGCTGCGAGGGCGGCGGGCAGCTTGTCCACCAGTTTGCCACCGGCCTGCGCGAGGTCGGGACGGCCGCCCCCCTTGCCACCCACGATCGTGGCGGCGTCACGGATCCACGTGCCCGCCGAGAGGCCGCGGGCCTCGAGCTCTCGCGAGATGCCGGCCACGAGCGTCACCTTGTCGGCTTCCACGGCCCCCAGCAACACGGCGATCGGGCTGGCCTTGCGTCGCAACTGGTCGATGCACTGCCGCATGGCTCCGGCGTCGCTGCCGCGGGCCTCGGCCACGACCACCCGCGTGCCGCCCACGTCGACCGCCTGCGCGAGCAACTCGTCGGGCGTCGTCCCGGCCGCCGTGGCGGGCTTCGCCTTCTTGAGGTCGCGGAGCTCCTTCGCCATGGTCGCCAGCCGGTGCGGTAGTTCCGCCACGGGCACCTTGAGCGTGCCGGCCGCCTCGGCGAGCGCGTCCTCGGCGTGACGGAACCGCTCGAGGGCCCGGGCGCCGGTGACCGCCGTGATCCGTCGCGTGCCCGCCGACACACTCTCCTCCCCCACGATCCGCACGAGGCCGATCTGGCCGGTGCTCGTCACGTGGGTGCCGCCGCAGAGCTCGCGGCTCAGGCCCTCCATCGTCACCATCCGCACCACGTCGGGATATTTCTCGCCGAACAGCATCATCGCGCCGGCGTGCCTGGCCTCGGCGAGCGGCAGGAGCCGCGCCGACACCGGGGCGGCCGCCAGCACGCCCACGTTGACCGTCGACTCGATCGCCCGCAGGGCATCGCGGTCGATGGAGCTCGTGTGGGAGAAGTCGAAGCGCAGGAGGTCGGCATCGACCTTCGAGCCCTGCTGCACGGCGTGGCTGCCGAGGTGGTGCTGAAGCGCCGCGTGGAGCAGGTGCGTGGCGGAGTGGGCCCGCCGCAGCGCCGCCCGCCGGGCGGCATCGACCTGCGCCGAGACGGCATGGCCCAGTTCGATGGTGCCCCTGCGCAGGTGGCCGACGTGGAGGATGAAGCCGCCCTCGCGGTGCGTGTCGACCACGTCGAACTCGCCGCCGGGCCACGTGAGCCGGCCCGTGTCGCCCACCTGGCCGCCCGACTCGCCGTAGAAGGGCGTCCTGTCGAGCACCACGGTGACCGGCGCCGCGTGGCCGACCTCCTCGAGCCGGTCGCAGAGCGCATCCTGGGCGATGATGCCGATCACCCTGGCGTCGGCCTCGGTGGCGTCGTAGCCGAGGAACTCCGAGCCGTGCATCGTCTTCTTGAGGGCGTCGAGCGGGCCCGACGTGAACACCTCCACCCGCGTGCCCGCCCCCGACTTCAGGCCGTGCGCCTCCATCGCCGCGCGGAAGCCATCCCAGTCGAAGCTGCAGTTGCGCTCGGCGGCGAGGGTCTCGAGGAGTTCGGGCGGGAAGCCGTAGGTCGTGTAGAGCTCGGCGGCATCGGTGCCGGACACCACCGCCCCGCCCTGCCGGCCGATGCCCGTGAACAGCCTCTCGATGCGGTCGAGGCCGCCGTCGATCGTGGCCAGGAACGACTGCTCCTCCCGCTCGATCACGCCCGCCACGCGGCCCGTCGTGTCGCCGAGTTCGGGATACGGCGCCCGCATCATCGCGGCGACCACCGGGGGCAGCCGGTGCAGGAACGGCTCGCGCATGCCCATCTGGCGGCCGTCGAGCACCGCCCGGCGGAGGAGCCGCTTGACGACGTACTTATCCTCGTTGTTCCCGGGCAACACGTTCTCGTTGATGGCGATCGTGCAGGCCCGCACGTGGTCGGCGATCAGTCGCATCCGTCGGCCGTCGTCGCTCGCCGGGTCGTAGCGCCGGCCGCAGACCTCGGCCACGGCCTCCACGAGCGGCCGGAGGATGTCGATGTGGAAGTTCGTGTCGACGCCCTGCAGCATCGCGCAGGTTCGCTCCAGGCCCATGCCGGTGTCGATGTTGCGGCTGGGCAGCGGGCGGAGGTTGTCGGGGGGCGGGCCGACGCGATTGAACTGCGTGAACACGAGGTTCCAGATCTCCACGTCGCTGCCGTCGGGCATCCGGTAGAAGATCTCGCTGCACGGACCGCAGACGCCGTCGGGCCCCTGCGAGGGCGCGCCGGCGGGCCAGAAGTTGTCGTCCTCGCCCAGCCGCGTGATCTTCGCGTGGGGCACGCCGATCTCGTCGGCCCAGATCCGGAAAGCCTCGTCGTCGTCCTGGTAGACGCTGATGGTGAGCCTCTCGGGGGCGATGTTCAGCCAGTTGCGGGCGGTGAGGAACTCCCAGGCCCAGTGGATCGCCTCCCGCTTGAAGTAGTCGCCGAAGGAGAAGTTGCCCAGCATCTCGAAGAAGGTGTGGTGCCGCGGCGTGCGGCCCACGTTGTCGATGTCGCCGGTCCGCAGGCACTTCTGGCAGGTCGTGGCCCGCGTGAACTCGAGCTTGCACTTCCCGAGGAAGTGGTCCTTGAACTGGTTCATGCCCGCGGGTGTGAACAGCACCGAGGGGTCCCAGCGGGGCACGAGCACGTCGCTGGGGCGGCGGATGCACCCCTTCGACTCGAAGAAGGCGAGATAGGCGTCGCGCAGTTCGTCTGCCTTCATCTCGACGGCGGCTCCGGCGGGGGGCGGGAAAGGCCGAATGATACACGCGCCCGCCCGACGCGCGGTCCCGGCCATCGCGGCCCGCGAAAACGACGCCACCCACGCGCGGCCGCTTGGGTCGGCCGCGCGTGGGTGGGTGATGGTGTCGGTCGGTGCTCGGCTTTCAGAGGCTGGCGATCACTCGCCGCCGGATTCGGCGGCGCTGGCCATGGTCACGACGGCATCCTTGGCGGCGAGGATCTTCTCGCGAAGCTCCTGGGCCACCTTCGGGTTTTCCTTGAGGAACAGGCGGGCCTTCTCCCTCCCCTGCCCCAGGTGCACGTCGCCGTAGCGGAGCCACGTGCCCGTCTTGTCGACGAGCTTGGCCGCCACGGCGAGGTCGAGGATGTCGCCCTCCACGCTGATGCCGTCGGCGTGCATCATGTCGAACTCGGCCACGCGGAACGGCGGCGCCACCTTGTTCTTGACGATCTTCACCTTCACCCGCTGGCCCACCACCTCCTCGCCGTCCTTGAGCGTGCCGATGCGGCGGACGTCGACGCGGCACGAGGCGTAGAACTTGAGCGCCTTGCCGCCCGGCGTGGTCTCCGGGCTGCCGAACATCACGCCGATCTTCTCGCGCAGCTGGTTGATGAAGATCACGGTCGTCTTCGCCTTGGCGATGGCACCGGTAAGCTTCCGCATCGCCTGGCTCATGAGCCGGGCCTGCAGCCCCACCACGGAGTCGCCGATCTCGCCCTCGAGCTCCTTCTGCGGCACGAGGGCCGCCACCGAGTCGACGACGATGATGTCGACGCCGTTGCTCTTGATGAGCAGCTCGCAGATCTGCAGCGCCTCCTCGCCGGTGGTCGGCTGGCTGACGAGCAGCTGCTCCAGCGAGATGCCGAGCTTCTTCGCCCAGCTCGGGTCGAGCGCATGCTCGGCGTCGATGAAGGCCGCGACCCCGCCGGCCCGCTGGGCCGCGGCGACGGCGTGCAGGGCGATCGTCGTCTTGCCGCTCGATTCGGGACCGAAGATCTCGATGATGCGGCCGCGTGGGAAGCCCTTGCCTCCGAGGGCAAGATCCACGGACAGGCTGCCCGACGACACGCCCTCGATCGGCCGCTGGGCATCGACGCCGAGGGGCATGATCGAGCCCTCGCCGAACTCCTTCTCGATCTGCGCGAGCGTATGCCGCAGCGTGGGGTGTTCGTCGAGGAACGAGGTGGCCGTCTTGGCTCCCTTCTTCGCCCCCCTGCCCTCGTCGAGCCGTGACTCGCGGGCGTCCTTTGCGGGCCTGTCTTTCGCGTCCTTCTCTCTGGCCATCCGTCCGTCGACTCCTACCGTTGCCGTCACCATGGCGACCGTCTCCCACGGGTCCCGGCACGTCGTCGGGGTGGTTGCTTCGCCACCATGAATCGAGCGATTTGCCGCGGAACCGAACACTGAACGCGGGTATAGTATCGGCCGGCGCCGGCCTTGGCAAGCAGAATTTGTGGACGATCGTACAGTACCCGGCCGCCGGCCCCGGACGGGCGTTTTCTGCCGCCCAGGCTGGGCCACACCGGCCGCTTCCGGGGCCCGGCCGGCGTCCGAGGCTTACCCAGGTCCGCCGTCTTCCCAGGGATCGACGCTCCCTTGGACCGGAGCAGAAGTTTTCGCCGAGCCGAGCCGATTGCACCTTCCACGGTGGTCTGGGGACCTTCGCCGTCTGCGGGGCGAGGCGAGGCGTGGTCGGGAATGAAATCCTGCCGATGCGGCTGGCGCGTCCATCGCGGCGCGGCACCGCCGGTGCATTCGATCTGAGTCTCGTGATCCCCGCCTACAACGAGGCGGAACGGCTTCCGCTGGCGCTGGACCGCCTCTCCACCTGGATGGCCCGGGCTCCTTTTCGCGTGGAGCCCATCGTCGTCGATGACGGCAGTTCCGACGCGACGGCGGCGGCGGCGGTCGCCCACCGCAGCGGCTGCGGCGTGATCCGCCTGCGGCGAAATTCCGGGAAGGGGGCCGCCGTGCGCGTCGGCGTGCTGCACGGCCGCGGTCGGATCGTCGCGTTCACGGATGCCGACCTGCCGTACCGCATGGAGGCGGTCGAGCGGGCGTTCGCCCTGATCGACGAGGGCGCGGCCGACATGGTGGTCGGCGCCCGCGACCTGGCGCAGTCGGCGATGCAGGTGCACCGGCCATGGCAACGCACGATCGCGAGTTCCCTGTTTCGCGCCATCACGCACATGCTGGTGTCGCGGCAGGTTCATGACACCCAGTGCGGGCTGAAAGTCTTCAGCCGGCAGGCGGCGGCGGATGTCTTTCCGCGCGTGCATACGAACGGCTTCGCGTTCGATGCCGAGGCGATTCTGGTGGCGCGACGGCTGGGGCTGGTCGCCGCCCGGGTGCCGGTCGTGCTGGTCCACGAGGCCGGCTCGACGGTGTCGCTGCGCCGCCACGGCCCGCAGATGCTGCGTGACATCGTCCGTTCACGCCGGAGGCACGCCCGCGGTGTCGGC
Organism: Planctomycetaceae bacterium; assembly: GCA_046095145.1. Lineage (GTDB taxonomy): Bacteria > Planctomycetota > Planctomycetia > Pirellulales > UBA1268 > QWPN01. Next base: position 11,815 of record JBJTIV010000190.1, on the reverse strand, counting down.
CCGGCTTCGGCGGCGATTCCCGACTACGACATCCTCCGCACGGTCGCCGGCGGCAACGGTCGACTCCGCGAGGCAGCCTGAGCCACCATGACCGCAGTCATGATCGCGGCGATCCCCGCGCCCGGGGCTGCGGCAGCCACCACCGGGCCGGACGGCGTCCCGCGTCCCGCGCCCGTCGCCTCGCGGCGAGTCTTCTGGTTCTCGGCGCTGGCGTTCGCGACGCTCACGGCCGTCCTGCCGCCGCTCTGCTTTCCCACGTTTCGCAGCGACGTGCTCGAGCAAATCATCATCGGTCGCGAGTGGGTGCTCGGCTCGGCCAAACACCCTGCGCTCACGACCTGGATCATGCAGCTGTTCTGGTGCGGCCTCGGGCACAGCACCTTCGCGCCGTCGGTGGCCGCATCGGCCTGCGCCGTGGCCACGATGTGGGCCGTCTGGAGGCTGGGCCGGCACTACGTCGGCGAGCGGGAGTCGCTGCTCGGATCGCTGTGCCTCACCGCCTACTGGTACACCAACGTCGGCGGCGCGGCCATGTACAACAACAACGTCACGCTCATCGCGCTGTGGCACCTCACGATCCTCGCCTTCCATCATGCGCTCGTCTCGAACCGGCTGCGGGCCTGGATCCTGACGGGCGTCCTGCTGGGCTGCAGCCTGCTCTGCAAGTACTCCGCCGTGGTGCTCGCGCTCAGCATGACGATCTTCCTCGTGGCTGAGCCGGAGGGCCGCCGCCGTGTGCGGACCGCGGGGCCGTGGCTGGCGGCACTCGCGGCCACGCTCGTCTTCCTGCCGCACGCCGCCGTCATGCTCCTCGAGTTCGGCGGTTCCTACGCCTACCTCGAGGCGAAGCGGGTGCCGATGGGACTCCTGCCGTTCGGCCTGCTCATGGGCCGGGACTGGCTGGTGCAGGCCGTGATCGCGGCGCCGGTCGTGCTGAGCGTGCTCCCGCTGGTCGATTGGCGGCGTCGCGCGGCCGGACGCACGAGCCCGTCGGGCTTCTCGCCCTGGTTCGTGCCGGCGATGTTCGGCCTGCCGATCCTGATCCAGACACTGCTGCAGTTCGCCTTGCGGGTCAATTACCAGCAGCGTTCGTACGGAGCGCACCTCTGGGTGCTGGCCGGACTGTGCATGCTCACCACCCTGCGGCACAACATCGACGCGCGGCGCTGGCGGATCGCGATCGTCGGCACCGTCGCCCTCGCGGCGGCGCAGTTGATCAGCCTGCCCATCGCGACGGCGAGCGCGCATCGTTTTTCGAACCAGGAGACCGCGCGCTTTTTTCCGGGACGTGAACTCGCCGAGCGACTCGACGAGATCTGGGCCGGCATCTGTCCGGGGCCGTGTCGCTTCCTGGCTGCGGAGTCCGGAAAGGAGCAAGCCATCTGGGCGGCCGGCGTGTACAGCCGGCACCAGCCGCACGTCATCGATCCACGCTTGGGCCGCTGGGCCCGTGATGAGCAACTCAACGCCCAGGGAGGAATCGTCGTCTGGAAGCTGGACCAGGCCGCCGACGCGGACACGATCCCGGCCGAGATCCGCCGCCGCTTTCCTCGGGCCCGCAGCCGCGGCGCCGTCGATCTCCGGTACGTGATGCAGCATCCGCAGGTCCCTTCCGTCACGTTGGGAGTGGCGGTCGTGGAGCCGGGCGGGGTCGGCCGGCTGGCAGCGGAACCGCCGCCGACACTCCGCTGAGCCCCGCCCCGGCGGTCGTGTGCCGCGGACGGTCAGGCCAGTCGCCCGAGCCGGGCCCCGTGCGCTCGGAGCACGCGCGGGAGACGCTCATCCGTCAGCCACCGATATTCGGCCGGCCGAACGGCTGCGAGCGGGTCGTGCCATGCTGCATCACGGCCTTCCGACTCCTCGGCCGCACCCTGCGCGGGCAGGGCGGGATGCAGGCCGATCTCGATCGAGTCCGCCCGGAGACGCCCGGCGAGCGTGAGAAATCGCTCCAGGACGGCGGCGTCGACCACGCCGGCCGAGACGCTGCCGAAAAACCAGTGCGGATGCCGCAGCCGTGCCCGGCGCGCGCGGCGGAGATGCATCGTCGCGAGCGCGCGCTTCGCCGCGGCGGCGACCAGCTCGCCGGCGACCTGCGTCGCCCGGCGGCGACGTCGGCCGCGCACCAGCGTGCCGAGGAGCCCCGGCTCGCGCGCGACCCGGATGGACGAGACACCGTATCGCGCGGCGAGATCGACGACGATCCTGCCGACGACCGGCGTCAGTTCGCAGTACTGGTGCCCGTCGAAACGGACCGGACGCACTCCGTGGTCGAGCACCACTTCGACCTGCGCCGCGAGTTCCCGCCGCACGGCCGCGGCGTGGCGGGCGGCACCGGGCAGCAGGAGGCGGGCGAAGGTCCGCATGCCGTCGAAGCGACCATGGGCATCGAGCAGGGCCGCCGGAAACCCCGATCCGGTCACCGGCCGGCCTTGGGAGACGTTGAGATGCACGCCGAGATCGAATGGCCGCGCGGGGTCGTCGACGAGACGCCTCGCCTCGGCCGACGGCAAGCCTCCGCCCCGGCTGTCGTCCTCGAGCCGGCGCCACGCCGCCAGCGCCGCCTCGGTCGCGGGAGCGTTGGCGAGCACCGATGCGCCGGTGAGCAGTCCCCCGCGAAGCGCGCCGCAGATGCCGGCATTGATCGCCTCGGAAAAACCGAGGTCATCCGCGTGCAGTGCGACCAGCATCCGAATCACCGCAGCACGTCCACCGGGTCGAACCCCACGGAACGTAGCGTGCGATGGTGGACGGCGTGAAGCAGGTCCGCCGCCGGGGGCGTCCGCCGGGCGGATTGACGCGAGTCGGACGCGGCCCGGGCCGCGGCGGCCCGGGCTCCGCCGCGGGCGGCCGGTCAGAACGTCAGCATCTGGCGGTATTCGGCCACCCGGCGGTCGAGGTCGGCCCGGTCGATGCTCGCCAACCTGTCGAGGCTGAAGTCCTCGACGGTGAAGCTGGCCGTGATCACGCCGTAGGCGAGGGCCTCCTTGAGAGCCTGGGGGTCGAAGCGGCCGAGGCTCGCGAGGTGGCCCATCATGCCGCCGGCGAAGCTGTCGCCGGCGCCGGTCGGGTCGACCACCCGCGGCGTGGGATAGGCGGGCATCACGTACATCTCGTGCTCGCTGAAGAACATCGCGCCGTGCTCGCCCTTTTTGATGACCACGAACTTCGGCCCCATCTTCCGCACCGCGTGGCCGGCCCGCACGAGGTTCTCGTCCTCGGCGAGCAGCTTGGCCTCGGCGTCGTTGAGCACGAGGCCGTCGATCCGCGCGAGCAGGGTCTCGAGCTCGTCGCGCTGGATGTTGATCCACAGGTCCATCGTGTCGGCCACGGTGAGCGAGGCATCGGGCAGCTGGTCCAGCACGGACAGCTGGGTCGTCGGCGACGAGTTGCCGAGGAACACGAACTTGCTCGCCCGGTGGCCGCCGTTGAGCGTCGGCTTGAAGTCGCCGAACACGTTGAGGTGCACCTCCAGCGTCTCGCGGTCGTTCATGTTGGGCAGGTAGCGGCCGCGCCAGCGGAACGTCTTGCCCCCGGGGATCACCTCGATGCCGGAGGTGTCGATGCCCCGGGCCTCGAGGAACCGGGTGTGCTCGGCAGGCCAGTCCTCGCCGACCGTGCCCAGCATCTTCACCGGCGAGAAGAAGCTCGCCGCGTAGGAGAAGAACACGCACGAGCCGCCGAGCACGTCGTCGCGCCGGTCGGTGGGGGTCTCGACGCAATCCAGGGCGACGCTGCCGACGACGAGCAGGGGCATGAACGGTCTCTCCGGTGACGCGATGGGACGAGGCCAGTGCTCGGGAATGTACGGCGACCCGCGCGGGCGGTCCATGCGCGGCCGCCCCGCGCGGGGCCGGCGACGATTCGGCTACGATGGTCGGCCGTCCCCGGAGGCATCCCATGCCCGCTCCCCTGCCCTGCGGCGCCGCGCGGCTCGCGGTCGCGATCGCCTGCCTCGCGGCGGCCGCCCGCGGCGACGACTGGCCCCAGTGGATGGGGCCGCGTCGCGACAACGAGTGGCGCGAGGCCGGCGTCGTGGCGGCGTTTCCCGCGGGCGGGCCCCGCGTGCTCTGGCGGACGCCGATCGCCGGCGGCTACGCGGGGGCCGCGGTGGCGGACGGCCGCGTGTTCGTCTGCGACTACGTGACCGACACCGACGTGAAGGTGTCGAACTTCGAGCGGACGTCATCCACCGGCCGCGAGCGGGTGCTCTGCCTCGACGAGGCGACGGGCCGGATCCTCTGGACGCACGACTATCCGGTCACCTACACGATCTCGTATCCCGCGGGCCCGCGGTGCACGCCCACGGTGCACGACGGCCGCGTGTACACGCTCGGCGCCGAGGGTGATCTGTTCTGCCTCGAGGCGGCGACCGGCGCGGTGGTGTGGGCCCGCGATCTCAAGAAGGACTACGCCACGAAGGCCGCGCTGTGGGGCTGGGCGAGCCATCCGCTCGTGGACGGCGACCGGCTGGTCTGCGTGGTGGGCACCGACGTGGCCCACGCGGCGGCCTTCGACCTCCGGACCGGCAAGGAGCTCTGGCGGACCGGGAAGGCCCCCGAACAGGGCTACGTGCCGCCGTCGATCGTCGAGGCGGCGGGCGTGCGGCAGCTGGTGCTCGTGAAGCCCGACGGCGTGTACGCGGTCGAGCCCGAGACGGGCAGGCCGCTGTGGGAGACGCCCTACAACGCCGACAACGGCTCGATCATCATGACGCCCGTCCGCGTGGGCGACTTCCTCTATATCGGCGGCTTCCAGGGCAAGAACCTGCTCCTGAAGCTGAAGGCCGACGCGCCCGGCGTGGAGGTGGTGTGGCGCAACCGGCCGAAGCAGGGAATCTCGGCGGTGAACGTGCAGCCGTTCGTGGCCGACGGCCTCGTCTACGGCTTCCACGAGAACGGCGAACTGCGGGCGATGCGGGTGCCCGGGGGCGATTTCGCCTGGCGTGGCGGCGGCCCGCTGGGCGAGCGGCCGCAGGGCACGGGCACGGCGTTCATCACGCGCCAGGGCGACCGCTTCTTCCTGTTCACGGAGACGGGCGACCTCGTGATCGCGACGCTCACGCCGGAGGGCTACGCGGAGCGCGGGCGGGCCCATCTGCTCGAGCCCACGAACAACGCCTTCGGCCGGCCGGTCGTCTGGTGCGCGCCGGCCTACGCGAACAAGGCGATCGTCGTCCGCAACGACACCGAGGTGATCCGCGTGTCGCTCGCGGAGTGAGGCGGCCCCGGCTCCGCCGACCGCGACGTCGCCGCCGCGGCTCCGTCACGCGGTGTGCGGCAGGGCGCGCTCGATCCGGGCGAGCGACCGCTCGCGGCCCAGGATCGCCAGGCAGTCGTAGAGGCCCGGGCCCACGGTCTTGCCAGTCACCGCCACGCGGACGGCGTGCACGAGGTCGCCCACCTTCACGCCCGCGGCCTCGACCACGCCCTTGAGCGCCGCCTCGAGGGCCGCCGGCTCGAACGGCTCCACGCCCGCGAGGGCCGCCGCGTAGGCCTCGAGCAGCCCGCGGACGCCCGGCTTCCCGAGCCGCTGCGCCACGGCCGCCTCGTCCATGGCCGGCTCGTCGACGAGGAAGAAGTCGGCGTAGGCCAGGATGTCGCCGGCCACCTTGAGCCGGTCGCCCGCGGCCTCGATCACCCGCCGCACCGTGGCCACGGCCGCGGCCGGCGGCGGGTCGGATACGAGTCCCGCCCGCACCAGGAAGGGCAGCATCAGGTCGAGCTTCTCGGCGGTCGAGAGCCGGCCCATGTAGTGGTCCTGGACCGCCCACAGCTTCTTGGGGTCGAAGCTCGCGGGCGACGAGTTGATCCGCTCGAGCGTGAAATGCCTCACGAGCTCGTCGCGGCTGAAGAACTCGGTCTTGTCGTCGTACGACCAGCCCAGCAGCGCCATGTAGTTGTCGATGGCCCACGGCAGGTAGCCCACCGCCCGGTAGAAGTCGACGATCACCGGGTTGAACGTGTCGGCGTCGGCCACGACGCCGGTCCGTTCGGCGATCCGCATGCCGTGCTCCATCACCTGCTTGAAGTCGGCGTTCTTGAGGTACTGCGCGAGTTTCCGCTTGGAGAGCTTCGTGCGGCTGCCCGGCTCGGCCACGAGCGGCAGGTGGGCGTAGGTGGGCAGCGGGTAGCCGAGGGACAGGGCGATGAAGGCCTGCCGCGGCGTGTTGGAGAGGTGCTCCTCCGCCCGGATCACGTGCGTGATCTCGAGGTCGTGGTCGTCGACGACGCTGGCGAGGTGGTAGAGGCAGGAGCCGTCGGCCCGCTGGATCACGTGGTCCTGCTCGCGCTCCCAGGCGAACTCCACCCGGCCGCGGACCTTGTCGTCGATCACGAGCGCCCCCTCGCGGGGCATCTTCAGCCGCACCACGGCCTGCCGCCCCTCGGCCTCGAACCGCCGCGCCGCGTCGGCGTCGAGCGCCGCGAACCGCCGGCTGTAGAGGAAGGGCTTGCCGGCGGCCTGCGCCGCCTTCCGCTCGTGGTCGAGCTCCTCGGGGCGGGCGAAGTCGCGGTAGGCGTGGCCCAGTTCGAGCAGCCGCGCGGCGGCCGCCCGGTGGCCCGCCGCCCGCTGCGACTGGTAGTAGGGGGCGTGCGGACCGCCCACGTCGGGCCCCTCGTCCCAGTCGATGCCCAGCCACTTCAGGCCGTCGAGGATCGGCTGGAGCGCCGAGTCGATGTTCCGCTCCGCGTCGGTGTCGTCGATCCGCAGGATGAACTGGCCGCCGTGCTGCCGCGAGAACAGCCAGTTGAACAGCGCGGTCCGCACCCCGCCGATGTGCAGGTAGCCGGTGGGGCTCGGCGCGAAGCGGGTGCGGACGGTCACGGGGGCGGCCTCCGCCGGCGTTATGCGGCCCGTGGCGGCCGCTCGTCAACCGGCCGGGATTCAGGCCACCGCCTGCTTCATGCGGGCGAGCTTCCTGAGCCGCTTGCGTTCGGCCTTCGACAGGTGGCGGTGTTCCTGCTCCGAGCCGTCGACGTAGTCGGTCGTGGCTTCGTCCGCGGCGTCGGCGTCGGCCGCGTCGGTCGCCGGATCGAACCGGCCCTCCGCATCGTCGGCCACCGGCCCGGTGACCGCGGCCCGCGCCGCCTCGCGCCGGGCCGGGGCGGCGCGCCGCGCCGTCCGCGCCGCCTCGCCGCGCACCTCGCGGATCACGGACCGCGCCGCGGCCTGCATCGCGACCGCCGCCACCGCCGCGACCACCGTCCAGGCGGCCCGACCGCCGACGACCCAGGCCTCACGTCCGGCCGCCAGCCACTCCGCCGCGGCCGCGGCGGCCCAGGCCACCAAGGCGAGCGCGAGCCACACGGCCGTGCCCGCCCGCTCGTGCAGCGGCAGCACGGCCCACAGCGCCACCAGGAACCACGCCGTGGCCGCGAGCGCGAGCCACCAGCCGATCCCGTGGGGCCCGAGGACGACGCCGCTCGAGTCGGCGACGACGGCTCCCACGAGCCGTCCGACCGGCACGACGCCCGCCAGCGCGGTCGCCGCCAGCAGCCCCGCCATCCAGCCCCAGGCGCGGTAGCGGCCGCGGTAGTCGTCGCGGCGCTGCCGGCGCATGAGCCGCACCACGAGCGCGACCACCGCGGCCACGAACAGCCACGCCTGCGCGAGCCAGCCCTGCAGCGACGCCGCCCCCCGCGGGTCGCAGCAGCTCGCCAGCGCGGTGAGCGAACGGGCGAACCGTCCCGCGGGCACGATCGGCGGCCGGCCCGTCCACGTCTCCCAGCCGCCCACCGCCACAGCCCCGAGCACCGGCACGAGGATCGCCGCGGCGGCGAGGCCCAGGCCGGTGAGGCCCGTGGGCAGGAGCACGGCCGGACCGCGCTGCCGCTCGGGCTGTGCGTCGGGGGCGTAGGCCGCGAGCGGTCGCGCGGAGGAGGTCGCGGCCGCGTCGGCGGCCGCTCCGGTCGCCGCGCGGGTCCACGACAGCAGCAGCCTGCGGCGCTGGTCACGACGCTGCGCGGTCGAGGCCATGAGTCGAAACACCCGAATCCATCCGGGACGGGATGCAGGGCATCCCGCGGGGGTTCCGGGGCGGCGTCCGTGCCGACCGCGGAATGGTCCCGTGGACGGTTCCTTCGGCCGCCGCCGCCCCGCGGATTCACGTGCAGCCCGCGCGCCGTGGCAGGACGCACCGTTCGCAGGTTCGGCAGGTCCGGTCCGACGGGAGCCGTCGGCGCGACCGCGTCCACCGGCAAGGTCGCGCGCCGGCGGACGCGTCGTCGCCGGCCGGTTGCCCCTCGGGGGTGGGTCGGCTACGATCCCGCCGACACCCCGTCCATCCGTCTTCCGGAGCCGCCGCCATGGCCTACACGTTGCCTCCCCTGCCCTACGCCTTCGACGCCCTGGAGCCCTCGATCGACGCCCGCACGATGGAGATCCACCACGATCGCCACCACAAGGCGTACGTCGACAACGTCAACAAGGCACTGGAAGGCCATCCCGACCTGGCGGCCCTGCCGGTGGAGAAGCTGATCGCCGACCTCGACAAGGTGCCCGAGGCGATCCGTACGGTCGTCCGCAACAATGGAGGCGGCCACGCCAACCACTCGCTGTTCTGGCTGTCGCTGGGCAAGGGCAAGGGGGGCGAGCCGGCCGGCCACCTCGGCGAGGCGGTCCGCTCGGTCTTCGGCAGCTTCGAGAACCTCAAGACCGCGCTGTCCGACGCCGCGATGAAGCGGTTCGGCAGCGGCTGGGCGTGGCTCTCGGCCGACAAGACCGGGAAACTCGTCGTCGAGAGCACGGCGAACCAGGACAGCCCGATCATGGCGGGCAACGCCCCGCTGTTCGGGATCGACGTCTGGGAGCACGCCTACTACCTGAAGTACCAGAACAAGCGTGCCGACTACGTCGCGGCGATCTACGACGTCATCGACTGGGACGCCGTCGGCAAGCGGTTCGACGCCCTGCCCAGGCGCTGAACCGGCCGCCGACCGGCAGGTGCGAGGCACCGCCGCCTGCGCGGCTTCCCCAGTTTCCGGGCCGCGGCTGGAGAACGGCCGGCTGCCGTTGACGCGTCCTCCGGCCGGGCCCTATCTGCCTCCCCGGATCAGGGGTCGTTCCGGAGGCCAGCGCATGAACGCGGTGTGCGTGCGACGAGATTCGTTCGTCCGCACGGCGGCTCTCGTCGCCGTCGTCGGTGGTGTCGTGGCGCCGGCCGCCGGCTGCCGCAGTGGATCGTGGGTCACGAAGCCGTCGTGGATGACCTTCGGCCAGAAGGCGGAGGAGGCCGACCTCCTGGCATCCGCTCCGGCCGGCGCGGGCGAGGTGCCGAAGCCTTCCGCGATCGCGAAGCCGTATCCGACCACCTCCACGCCGGAAGGCTATGCGCTTCCCGCCGCCGCCGCGCAGGCCGCGACGGCGCCGGGAGCGACGCCCGCCGCGGTGACCTACGGCGCCACGCCGCCGCCCGCCGCCACCGCGGCGGCGATCGCGCCCCCGGCCTCGTCCGCGCCCGGCTCGACCGCGCCGTCCATCGCGCCGCAGGTCGGACCGTATGCGTCGAGCGTGGCCGCCATGCCCGAGGCCGGGCCGTCGGCCGCGCCCCCGCTCGCGGCCATCCCGCCGGCCGCGAGCGAACCGCCGCCCGCGACGGTCACCCCCGCGCCGCCACCGTGGGCGGCGACCCCCGCGGCGGTCTCCGGGGCCACGTCCCCTGAACGCTTCGCCGACGCGCGGGCCGCGTCGCCCGCCTGGACTCCCGCGCCGCTCGAGCCGCCGCCGGCCGACGGCCGGTATGCCGCGAGCGGCACCAGCCGATTCTCCGGCGGCATCGGGCCGTCGGCCGCGTTGTCCGTGCCGGCCGCAGCGCCGGCCGCAGCGCCCGCCGCCGTGCCCGCCGAACTGCCGTCGGCCGTCGAGCCGCCACCCGCCGGCATGCCGGCGTCGCCGGCGGCCCCGCTGCGGCGGCCCGATCCCGGCTACCGTCCCGGCGGCACGTCGAGCTTTCGGCGCGCGGGGTCGAGCCTCGCGGGCGAACCGCCCGCGGGTGTGCAGCCGGCCTCGTACCAGCCCAGCCAGACAGCCGCGCACTGACAGCGGCCGACCCGCCCGGGACGCGCGGCGCGGTACAACCGCCGCATGATCCACGGCAGCGGCAGCGTCGGCACCGGGCTCCTCGCCGCGGCCGTGTCGTGCGCGTGGATCGCGGCCCTGATCACGGCCGGCGGAGCAGCCGCGGCCGAGGTGCCGCGGATCGACGTGGTCGGCACGCTGCCACTGCCCGACCGCGCCGATGTCGCGGACGGTTCGACCGTCGGGGTCACCGGCGTGAGCGGCGTGGCCTGGCTCGGCGCGGATCGCTGGGTGGCCGTGATGGACACCGGCGTCGCGTGGCTCTCCTTCGCGCTCGACCTCGGCCCCGACGGGGCGCCCCGCGGCGTGACGGACGTCCGCGCGGTGCGCTTCGCGGAGCGGCACGACTACGAGGACGTGGTGCCGTGCCCGCCCGCGTTTGCCCGTCGCTGTCGCGCGGCGGCCGGCACCCTGATCGTCTGCGAGGAGGACACGCCCGCGCTGTGGATCGTCGATCCCGCCGGCACGATCGCGGGCGGCCTGCCTGTGCCCCGGGCGTTCGCGGCCCGTCATCCCAACCGCGGGCTCGAGGCGCTGGCCGCCGCCGCTGACGGCGCGGCGGTGTGGACGGCCAACGAGGAGGCGCTGCCCGGCGACGGGCCGCTGCCGGAGCCTGGCACCGGGACGGTGGTGCGGATCGCGCAGGTGTCGCTCGACGTCGCGGGGGGCCGCCACGGCCGGCAGATCGCCTACGCCGTCGATCCACCGCATGCCTGCGTGCCCCGCGCCACCGAGGCCGCCTATTCCGGCGTGGTCGCGCTGGCGGCGCTGCCCGACGGTCGGCTGCTCGTGCTCGAGCGGTCCGCGGCCCGCTGCCTGCCGCCGTTCGAGAACCGGATCTACGTCGTCGATGCCGCGGCCGCGCCGGACGTCGCGGACATCGCACGAGACCTCGCCACGCGGCCCGATGTGCACGCCGCCAAGCGGCTGGCCTGGCGGGGAGGCCTGGGCTGCAATCTCGAGGGCCTCGCGCTCGGGCCCGCGCTCGCCGCCGGCGGCACGGCCGTGGTCGCGGTCGCCGACTCGGGTGGGCTCCAGATGCCCAGCCAACTCGTGGTGCTGCGGCTGGATCCGCCGCTCACCAGCCCATGACCATGTTCGACTCGATCACCTTCCGGGCCCGATCGAGGTCGTCGCCGGTCTCCTGCATGTAGAGCCGGATGGCGTGGACCTTGTCGCCCGCCGCCCGGGCCAGGCAGTCGCGGGCCCGGTCGCAGGGATTGCTCCGCGAGTCGGTCAGCCCCAGGGCGGACTTCGAGATCACCCACGTATCCCGCGGCCGCCGGGTGAGCCTCACGATCGACTCGCCGGGGTAGGCCTGCTCCACCACCGCGCTCGCGGCCGCCTCGTCGGGGGCCCACGAAATGATGATGTGGCCACTGGTCTCGACCTCGAAGAGCGGCATGCGGGGAACTCCGGGAGCGGATGCACGGGGACCTGCCCGACGGTCGCCTCCTGCGCGATTGCAGAATACCATGAACAATGTTCGCGGTGGCAACCGCGGTCGCCGGATGCCTCGCCACGCCATGCGCTACGATTCGCTCGGCTTCCCGATCCCGCCCGAGTTCGACGCCGCCGCTTCGCCGCGCCGACCTGACCGCGCCGCGGCGCGACCGGGGCGCGGCAAGCGGCTGCTGGTGCTGGGGTTGCTGGCCGCGGTGGTGCCGGCCCTGCTCGCGCCGGCGCTCCTGCCGGTGGTGCGCGACTCGGTGGTGCGCTGGTCGTTGCAGCGGGCGTTCGC
>JBJTIV010000189.1:0-5809 GCA_046095145.1 Planctomycetaceae bacterium | reverse complement strand
GCTCGAAGGTGAAGCCCCAGTCGGTGGAGTGCCAGTCGGGAGGCCAGTTCTCGGCGGGGTAGAAGATGCGCACGCAGTCGTGCGCGAGGTGGTCGTGCTTGCGGCGGCCGATGCACGAGTGGATGAGGAAATCGGGCCGGTCGACGATCTCGACCCGCCAGCGCCGGCCGAGCAGGCGGGTGAAGAAGTTGTCGCGCGGGTCGAAGCCATCCCAGAAGCCGGCGTAGCCCAGGCGGACGACGGGCCGCTCATCGGTCGTCATGACGGAAGCGTAGCACAGTCTCCACGGCTCGGGATCGCGCGATGGTGGGGGGCTGGCGGCGCGGGTGCGCGATTGCTCCGTGAGGAGGCCGGGAGCGTGAGCGACGGTATAGCGGGAGGCGGGCGGGAGCGGTCCCGCGGTGGCTGCAGAAGGTGAAGGGCCGCATTCCCCGCGCTTGCGCTTGGGGCTTCCTGACGGGATGATCGCGTCGAGTGGAGGTACCACCGCACACGCCAGGCCCGGAGGGCCGGGTTGACCCCAGCCGGCGGAGGCCGGCAAAGCCCGGGTCGGCAGGATGCCGAGCCCGGGCGTGAAGCAGCCCGTGAGCGACGGGAAAGCGGGAGGCGGGCGGGAGCGGTCCCGCGGTGGCTGCAGAAGGTGAAGGGCCGCATTCCCCGCGCTTGCGAGTTTCGATGGTGCGCGCCGTCCTTGTTCAAGCCCCCTGCGGCAGCTGGGGGACTCCGGGTGGCCCCGGTTCCCGGTCCCCATGCGGATCGAACGCCGATGCCGAACACGCCGCGACATCAATCGGGCATGGCAGACGGTCTCCGCCGCGCCGCGGTGTCCCCGGGCTTCCGCCCCGGGGCTTGCACGAGCGCCTCCGGTGGCGATCGCCTCCGCGCTCACCGTTCGGCCCGCGACTGCAGCCGTCATCCGCCGCCGTGGCGTGCCGCGAGCGCACCATCAAAACGTGCCCGTGCGGCCTCTCTCACGGGGCAACCGCGGCTTGCGGAGGCGCCGGCAGCGGATCCGGAAGCACCGGCGGCACGAGGCCCGGGGTCTCTGGGCCCAGCGAGGTGTCGGCGGCCCGCAGATCGCTCTCGGCCCGCCAGAACTCCTGCCGGGCGCTGATCTCGAGCACCTCCGCCTCGAACTTCGCCTGCTCACGGATCGTCACCCGCAGGATGTCACTGCGGCCGAGCCGCAGTTGCTCGCGCTCGGCGTCGGCCACGAGCCGCGCGAGCTCGAGCCGCTGCAGCGCCTGCCGGTGGAACTCGTAGGCCCGCTCCAGCATCGAGAAGGCGTCCTGCACCTCCGCCTGGATCTGGTTCTGCGCCCACTCGAGCTGCCGGCCGATCTGCATGAGCTGCGAGTCGACCGTCATGAGCCTGCCGCGGGCGTCGCGGAGCTGGGCCGGCATCTGGAAGATGAGCGAGGCCTGCAGCACCTGCCGGTCGAGGCCTTCGGGCCCCGAGAGCGGGCTCTTCCCGTAGCCGGCGTCCTGGTTGCCGAGGAGCTGGCCGTCGATGCCCGGCAGCGTCTGGTTGGCCGCGAGCTTCCGCTCCACCACGAGCTTCTCACGCTGGATCGAGAGCCGCTGGAACTCCGGCCGGGCCCCCAGCGCCCGCGAGAGGGCCTGCTGGTAGAGCTCGAGCGCCGGCTTCACCGGCAGCGGCAGCGGCCGCATGCGGGGGCGGCGGGCCAGGAGCGGCCGTCCCGACTCGTCGCGGTGGTAGAGCGACAGGTCGATCGCCGCCTGCTGCACGGCGCGGTCGGCCTGCACGACCAGGCCGTTGCGCAGCGCGATGTTCTGCTGGTTGTCGATCCGCTCGATGTTGGCGACGGCCCCGGCCCGCACCTTCAGCTCGAGCTGCTCGTCGCGGTCGACCGCATACTGGAGGATCCGCTCGCTCGCCGAATAGCGCTCGCCGCTCCCCTGCCAGGCCCAATACGACCGCGCCGCCGCCCGCATGTAGTCGAGGCGGCTGCGCTCGATCACCGGCTCCGCCAGGGCGATGTCGAGCTCCGCCTGCGCGCGGGTGGCGCGGAAGCGGTCGATGTCGCGGTTGCGGGCGAACGGGATGTTGAGCCCGCCGCGCCACTCGCCGGCGTTGGCCGTCTTCTGGGCGAGGTTGTAGGTGGGGAAGTCGCCGAAACCCGTGCGGAAGCCGCCGAACGCGCTCATGCCGCCGGTCATGAACTGCTGCGCGAGCCCGAAGTCGGACCGGTAGTTCTCGTAGGTGCCCGGCGCCAACGCGTTGCCGGCCATGTTGATGTTGGTGTCGAAGGCACCCATGGCGCTGGTGTAGCGGCCGGCGGCGATGCCCCGCTCGCGCTCCACGGCCTGCAAGAGCGGATAGTGCATGAGCACGCTCGTGAGCACCTCGGCCAGCGTGAGCGGCTCGGTGCGGTTGTCCAGCGCCAATCCCGGGATCTGCAGCGACGCCGAGGGGGGCAGCGGCGTGGGGTCGAAGACGTCGATGCCCCTGTAGGCCGGCTGCCGTTGCGGCTGCTCGCGCCGGGCGTCGCCGCTCGGCGGCGGCAGGAGCTCGGTGGGCGGCGGCAGGCCCGCGCCCAGCGGCAGGGCGCCGGGCAGCGGCTCGACCGCGGGAGGCGGGGCCAGCGGCGGCTGCGTGAGCGGTGCCGGCGGTGCGAGCGGCAGGAGGTCTTGGGCCCAGAGCGGGCCGGGAAGCAGCAGCCAGAGGGCGGCCGCCAGGAGGCGGGCGATCAGCCGACCTTCACCTTCGGCGGCTTGGGGCCCTTGCCGTCGCCCTTGTCCTTCGCCGCCGGCGCGAGCACCGGCGGGAAGCCGTTGAGCCGCCGCCAGATCTCGTAGCCCAGCGGCACGCGGTTCAGGAACACCCAGCCCACGGCCTGGTTGCCCTGCCGCAAAAACTCCGCGTCGGGCCAGACGTCGCCCTCGAGCCGCTGCTCCGGCTCGACGAGCACCCGGAACTTGCCGTCGGGCGTGGCCGCCGAGTCGATCTGCCGGATCTTGCCGCCGAACGTGCCGATCGCCAGCTCCGGCCAGCCCGAAAACTGCACCGCCGGCCAGCCCTCGAACTGCAGCCTCACGTGGGGCATGTGGCCCGTGCGGTCCTGGAAGGCGCGCACCAGCGGCGCATCGAGCCCGTCGAGGAAGAGCTCGACCACGCGGTCGTTGGTGTCGGGAACGATCGTGCACAGCTCGTCGCCTTCCTTCACATACTGGCCGCCCTGGCCGACGTTCGCCGACACGCGATACACGGTGCCGTCGCAGGGCGCGACGACGTTGCGGGCCTTGAAGCGCTCGATGCGGTTGGTGATCTCCTGCAGCTCGCGCTCGATCGAGAACAGGTTCTGCTCGGCCTTCCGCAGGTTGCTGCGGGCCACGGCGATGGCCGAGAGGCCCGCCGCGTCGGCCTGGAGCACGAGCGACTCCTGCGTGAGCAGGGCGGCCTGCGTGCGCTGGACCTCGGCCTCCGCACGGTCGACGTCGGTCTGGGCGCGGTCGGCCCGCATCCGGGCCTCGTCGCGGGAGAGCCGGCTCTCGAGCCCGCCGAACTGCGGGTTGGTGAACAGGTCTTCGAACATGTCGAAGCGGGAGCGCTCGAAGCCCAGGGCGAAGCGCGCGTTGGCGCCCCCCTGCTCGGCCACTTCGATCGCCTTCTTCGCCGCGTCACGGTTCGCCTCCGCCGCCTTCACGGCCGCGTCACGGGCCCCTTCCTGGGCCTTTGCCGCGGCAGTGAGCTCCACCACCTCGTCGCGCGCCGCCACGAGGCGGCCTTCCAGGAAGGTCCGCTGGGCCTCGAGACGCTGCGCGAGCTCAGGGTCGTTGTCTTCGATATCGACCACGGGATCGTTCATCTTCACGCGGCTTCCCTCGACCACGTGCCACTTCCGAACCTGCCCCGAGACCCGCGCCGTGAGCACCTGCATCCGCTCGACGGGGGAGTATGCGACGACCATGCCGCGGCAGTTCACGGTCTGCTGCCAGGGCACGAAGGCGAGGATGAAGGGGGTGGCCAGGAAAAGCAGGAAGAGCAGGCGGGTGAGGGCGCGGACGGAGCGCGGCGTGGCCGCGGCGGCCAGGGCCGGCTTCGCGAGCCGCGGCTGGGTCTCGGAATGGGGCTGCGGGTTCATGTCCAGTTCACCGTCTTGTCGCAGCGCCTGGCGATGTCGTCACGCGCGGTGACGATCACGAGGCTCCAGGGGGCCGCGCGGTCGAAGAGCGATTCGATCAGCTCGGGGCAGTCGCGGGTGTCGAGCGAGTCGAGCAGGTTGTTGATGAGCAGCAGCCGTGGTTTGCCGGCCAGCGCGCGGGCGATGGAGAGCCGGGCGATGGCGTTGGCCGAGAGCGGCCGGCCGTCGGAGCCCAGCGGCGTGCTCACGCCCTGTGGCAGCCGCGCCACCTCGTCGGCCAGGCCCACCATCTCGAGCGCCTTCCGCACGTCGGCCGCGGTGAGGTCCGACCGGCCCACGCGGATGTTCTCGGCCACGGTGTCGGCGAAGGTCTCGGCCTGGCCCACGTAGGCGAGCTGCAGCCGCGTCTTGGCCCGATCGAGCGACCGGGCGTCGAGGCCGTCGAATTCGAGCAGCCCCTCCTGCGGCACCCGCAGGAGCCCGAGCACTTCGAGCAGGTAGGTCTTGCCGCTGCCCGACGGCCCCATGACGGCCACCCGCTCGCCGGGCTTCACGTCCAGCCGCCGCTGCCGGCCGCGCAGCGTGAACTCGGCGGCCACGGCCATGGGTCGGTCGGAGGCCGGGAGCGTCTCGCCCCCCTCGCGCTCCAGCGGCAGCCGGTCAAGCACGCCGAGCTTGTCGAGCGACGCCTGCAGGTCGTAGAAGGTCTCGAGATACTTGCCGATCTTCGAGAGGGCCGTGAGCACGAGCGCCACGATCAGCTCGCCGGCCACGAGCTGGCCGATCGTGAGCTGGCGGTTGATCACGAGCCAGCCGCCCAAGCCGAGCAGCACGGTCATGCCCACGGCCTCGAGCAGGAGGGCGAAGAGCGTCTGCCGCCAGACCACGCGGTAGTGGTTGCGGCGGGCGGCCACGTAGGCCCCGGCGAGGGTGTCGGCCCGGTCGTAGGCCAGCGCGCCGCCGCGGCCGAAGCGGAAGGTGTGGGGGCACTTCGCGAGCTCCTCGAGCCAGGCCGCCACGTCGAATTTCGCGTAGCTCTCGGCGATGCTCGTCCGCACGCCCCCGATGCCGAGCACGAACAGCAGGACCACCATCAGCACCGCGATCACGATCGCGAACGTGAGCAGGTAGGGGTGGTAGAAGGCGAGCACCACCAGGCCCACGACCGTGAGCGTGGCGATGCCCACCCCGTCCACGAGGAGCGTGGCCACGGCCTTCTGCACGCTGGCCACCTCGAAGAACCGGTTGACGATGTCGGTGGGGTTGGTGCCGTCGAAGGCGCCGATCTCGGCCCGGGCGAAGTGGTCGGCGAAGGCGTCGGCCGTGCGCACGAAGATCCGCCGTTGGAGGCATTCGACCACCAGCAGCTGCATGGCCCGCAGGGCCGCGGCCAGCACCAGGAACGCGAGCATCACGCTCGCCAGCACGAGCACTGGCCAGAGCTGCACGCCGAACTGCACGGTGTTGACCAAGGCCTCGATCGCCGCCGGCGTGGCGAGCGAGAGGATGCCGACGGCCACCGCGAAGAGCACGATGGTGAAGATGTCGCGCCGTTCGAGGCGCAGGATCTCCACGAGCCGCGTGATCGGCCGTTTCGCGGGGTGGGAATGGGAGTCGGCCATGGCGTCCTGCGGCCTCCAATGATGATCGCCCCGACGGGGGGCCACAACAGCAGTAAAGCCCGCACAAGCCCGGGAAAAACGC